>CAMTZV010000401.1 GCA_947086625.1 uncultured bacterium
TTACTCTAAAGTCTAGCATATTTGTTGACAGATGAAAACGTCTTAATTATAATGGGTGAGGAAAAAGATAACGGTTTGATTAAAGGATAAAGGTGGACACATGGCAATTTATTATTCAAGCACACGGAATGCGGACAGGCATATGAGTGCCTCGCAGGCGATTTTAAAGGGGCTGGCGGACGACGGCGGGCTGTTCGTGCCGAGTGAGATTCCAAAGCTGGATGTCAGCTTAAAGGAGCTTGCGGGTATGAGCTATCAGCAGACCGCCTACGAGGTGATGAAGCTGTTTCTGACCGATTTTACGGAGGAGGAGCTCAAAAGCTGTATCGCACGCGCCTATGATGATAAGTTTGATACGGAGGAGATCGTGCCGCTGGCGGAAGCGAAGGGCGCGTATTATTTAGAGCTTTTCCACGGTGCGACGATCGCATTTAAGGATATGGCGCTCTCGATCCTGCCGCATCTTCTGACGACGGCAGCGCGCAAAAACGATGTGAAAAACGAGATTGTGATCCTGACCGCCACATCCGGCGATACTGGTAAAGCAGCGCTCTCCGGTTTTGCGGACGTGGAGGGCACAAAGATTATTGTCTTTTACCCGAAGGGCGGCGTCAGCCCGATCCAGGAGCTTCAGATGGTGACGCAGCGCGGCGAAAATACGTGCGTGGTCGGCATCAGGGGGAATTTTGACGAAGCGCAGACCGGCGTGAAACGGATGTTTAATGACCGGGCGTTCAATGAGCTGCTCGGGGAGAAGGGCTTCCAGCTCTCGTCCGCGAATTCGATCAACATCGGACGGCTTGTTCCGCAGATTGTATACTATGTTTATGCATATGCAAAACTGCTGGGGGAGGGCGTTCTTTCGGAGTGCGAGCCGGTAAACGTTGTCGTTCCAACCGGAAATTTCGGAAATATTCTCGCGGCGTTTTATGCAAAGCGCATGGGGCTTCCGATTGCGAAGCTGATCTGTGCTTCCAACGAGAATAAGGTGCTCTATGATTTCTTTGAGACGGGGACGTACGACAAAAACCGCGACTTTATACTGACGAGCTCGCCGTCGATGGACATTCTGATCTCCAGCAATCTCGAGCGGCTCATCTACTATATCGCGGGGGACGACGCGGACAAAAACGCGGAGCTGATGAAGGCGCTTGCCGCGGGCGGCGCTTACACGATCACGCCCGGCATGAGAGAAAAGCTCGCGGATTTTGCGGGAGGCTATGCTACCGAGGCGCAGACTGCCGAGACGATCCGTTCGCTTTACGAGGACACAGGCTACATTATCGACACGCACACCGCGGTGGCCGCGAGCGTGTACAATCGTTACCGCGAGACGACGGGCGACCTGACAAAGACGATCATTGCAAGCACCGCGTCGCCGTTTAAGTTTACGCGCAATGTCATGAAAGCCATCGACGCGCGCTATGACGGGCTGGAGGATTTTGAGCTGGCAGACGAGCTGAGCAAAATCGGAAACGTAAAGGTTCCGCAGGCGATCGAGGAGATCCGGCATGCTCCGGTGCTGCACGACAATCTGTGCGCGGTGGAGGACATGCCTGTTGCCGTTACGGAGTTTCTTGCCATTGAGTAGAAGAAAACACAAAAAAGAGCTTCCATTGCCGATGATGCGAAGCTCTTTTTTATGTACACACCCGCGTAAGGGAATTTGATGCCGGCGCAGCACGCGGGCGGCGCGACGAGCAGGGAACCCGTCCGATATGTAATCGTGCTGCGATTACCGCGCCGCTGCTTCGGAGAGCACGATGTTCACAATCCCAAACGGGAAGAGTGCAGGGAAAATATAGGCGCACTGCGAGTCCTCAATGGCATAGTCGTCACCCGAAACAGGCGGCTCCAGGCCAAGCTCGACGGAGTAGGAATTGGAGATGTTGACGTTGAACAGGCCGTTGTGAAGATTCAGGAAATCCTCGATGGAGGCTTGTACATACTCGTCGAACTCTTCAAACTCCTCTGACACATAGCGGCTCGCAAAAGCTACCGCGGTGTCCTCTGCCATATCAAGCACAGAGGTTACCTCGTAAATGCCGGTGATTCGCTGGGATGCGTACTTCTGAGTCGGATAGGATGAGGAGCGCATCACGGGGCGCAGCAATGTGAAATCGTCGCCGATAAAGCGGACGAGATTGTTCAGAAGCAGGTTTAAGTATTCGAGCTGGTATGCCTTGTTGGGCGACTCCATCTCGGAGCAGTATTCGTTCAGCATCGAGAAGACCGTCTCGCCTGTCTCGTTTGGAAGATCCTCCTTCCGGATCTGGTTGTCGTTGATATAGGCCTGTACGAGCTCGTGGAAGGTTGTCTGATCGAAAACGCCGTTTTCCTCCAGAATCTGTCCCAGTAAAAGATACTGCGGATACTGCGAAATCAATAGCTCGTTAACCTGCATCTGCGTCAGATAGCCCTTTTCTACGCACACCTCACCAAAATGCTTGTCGTTATGCGTCTGCGCAATTCTTACATCCTCTATCTGCTCAGGCGTCATAAGCCCGGCGTGCATCGCAAGCGTGTCAAGCTGAATATAAACAGAAGATTCTTTTTCCATAGCGGCGATCAACTGCTCGGCAGTGACGACGCCTTTGCTGAGTAAATAGCCGCCGAAAAATTGTATAAACATAACAAATCCCTCAACATTTTTATAGATTATTCAAACTTGGTGGAAAGGATAGCCTTAATCTGATCGGTCTTTAAGGGCTTCTGCACGAAATCCTTTGCACCAGCCTCAATAGCAGCCTTGAGCTGCTGCTGGGTCCCGACGGAGGATACGATGATGATAAGTGCATCGGGATTTTCCTCCATGATCTCCTTCACCGCGGAGATGCCGTCCTTGATGGGCATGACAATATCGAGGAATACCAGATCAGGCTGCTCGGCAATATACTTTTCAACGGCTTCCTTCCCGTTGACAGCATCAATGAAGTGGCTGGCGCCCATGGAGGATAAGAGATCCTTTAACTGCTTGCGGGCGAGGATTGAATCGTCGCCGATTAATATTTTTGCGTCCTTTAACAGCATATTTCTACTCCTTTTCTTACACATTAATATTCATAACCGTATATTCATTAA
>CAMTZV010000402.1 GCA_947086625.1 uncultured bacterium
TTTGCGATAAAATCCTGAAAGCCGTTGCTCATGAACATCTCCCGCGCATTGTTGTAGGCATTCGCAGAGAGCGCGATAATGACCGGCTTTTTCCCGTTCTCCCCGCAGTCCGCGCGGATGCGGGCGGTCGCCTCGATGCCGTCCATCTCCGGCATCATGTGATCCATCAGGATCATATCGTATTCCGTCGCCATCACCATATCGATGGCCTGCTGCCCGCTCTTTGCCTCCTCCACAAGAAAGCGGTACGGCGTGAGCGCACCGCACGCAACCTTCAGATTGATGCGGTTGTCGTCAACGACGAGCACCCGGTAATCCGGCACGATAAACGCGTCGTCCACGGCCCTTTGCACGTCGAGCTTGCGCCACGGCTGCTGCTCGATGCTGCGCATATCCGCCACCTGCTGCGGGAAGCAGACCGTGAAAATCGTACCCTTGCCCACCTCACTGTGAACATCGACGGTTCCGTCCATCAGATCGACAAAGCGCTTTGTAATTGCGATGCCAAGGCCGATGCTCTCCAGGTTTCGATCCTTGCGCTCGTCCATGCGCTGGAACTGGTCGAAAAGCCCGCGCACATCCTCCGGCGCAAAGCCCTCCCCGGTGTCCTCAAACTGAAACACCATGAGCACGCGCTTCTCGTCGAGCCACTTGTGCGTCACGGTCAGCTTCACATACCCCCGCTCCGTATATTTCATCGCAAAATCAAAAAAATTCCCGATCATCTGGCGGATACGCTTCTCGTCTCCGATCAGCCTGCAGGGCAGCTTCGGCGAAATATTGCGCTTGAGCTGTAAGCCCTTGCCCGAGGCCGTCACCTTCGAGAGGTGCAGCGCCTCCTCCAAAAGCTGCTCCGTGCAGTATTCCACGTGCTCCAGCTCCATCTGGCCCGCCTCGATCTTGGAAAGACTCAAAATATCATTGATCACGCCGAGCAGGTTCATAGAAGCATTTTTGATATCGCACGCGAAATCGTAGACGCCCCTGCCGCGGCTCTCCTCGATGATGAGCTCCGCGAGGCCTACGATCGCATTCATCGGCGTGCGGATCTCATGCGAGACGTTCGCGAGGAAATCGCTCTTGGCGCGGTTTGCCTCCTCCGCCTCCTCCAGGGCGCGCAGCGCGTCCTTTTCGGCCTTCTCCGCCTTTTTCCTGCCATTCATGATCTCGGTGATGTAGTTAAACTCCATCGTCTGGTCATCCAGAATAAGCACATAGCCGCGGATTTCCTTCCAGTAATCGTAGATGACTGTCCGACGGACCTCATAGTGCTGGTTCTCGAGATCCATTTCCTTTTTTTCATATGCGTCAAACAGCTCCAGCGGCATGCTGTGCACCAGCCGGATGTTGTGATGAATGAGCGACGGCTCCAGCTCCGGGAACACCCGCTTTGCCGCCTGATTATATTTTAAGAGGTTCATCGACGCATCCGTGACGATGATGCCCTCCCTCATATTTGAAAACATTTTCTCCCCCGAGACTGCGTCGAGGTTGAAGCCGCCTTTCCCGTGAAAGCAGATGACAAAGACATCCGCCAGCAGCATGGAAAGGATACCCGCAAAATTGTAGCGAAACGGCAGCACATGCGAGGAAAATGTCATCGCCATCCCGTAGGAAAGGTACAGAATCGCCGCCATGATCACGATCTGCCTGCGCCGGTACGCCACGTACTCTCTGCGTATGTAGGAAACGATCGTCACCAGTGCCACGACCGCCGGCACCACCTCGCAGCCCAGTATGAGGAACATATAAAGCTCCCCGCGCGCGATGTAGAGCTGTCCCGCACCGTCGGGAAGCAGCTCATAGCGCATGCTGCGGAAAATCATACCGTGCCAGCGGCTCGTCCAGACGAGAACGAGCATGATGACATCATAGAGAAAGACATAGATCGACACCCAGCCGGGCACATAGCCGTTCGTATAGTAGCAGAAAAACAGACAGATAAAATAGCCCATAAAAATCAATCCGCCATGCGAAAGCTGCAGCCCCAGAAAGGCAGCGTTCCCGTTGTCCGCCATCAGCTCAAAGAGATAGCCGACATTTAACACGAGCGTCATCGAAAGAAACGCCGTCACCGCCTTGCGTTCGGCCGTCCCCGGCCCTTTTCCGTTCCATATAAAAATCAGCATGGTCACAAAGATGGCCACCCACTGCAGCGCAACCTCATACACCATATCGCATTCCCCCTGTGGCTGTAGTCTGCTCATAACGATTCAGCCTCCGGCCTGTGCACACGGGACAAACCCTGCAAGATCCCGGGCTGAACTGTTACGCCTTTCCATATTGTAACACATCATAAGGGGTAATGCCATCAATTTTTTCATACTTACGGCTTTTCACCGCTTAGCACACGGTTTAAAATGTCCGCCAGCGGCGGCATCGCATTCATCGCCTCCTGTAAGGTGTTCGTCTGCGCACCCACCTCCACCAGAAGCGATTTCGGGCAGTAGTGCAGGTTGTAGCGCAGCCCTTTCAGATAAATCCCCCGGCTAAGACCCGGGTAATACTCGCTGGCGAGCAGCTCCATCTGCAGGGAAAACGCCAGATTCGTCTGCAGATTCGGGTTCTTTAGCGACGCGAGCTTCCCATTCTTATTTGTATAGCTCAATCCGTTGAAAAACATGACCGGAGCCATCAGCGTATCGTTGACCTCGGTCAGAAGGTACGTGTCCTCCGCTACCCCGTCCCGGTGCAGGTCAATGACAACCTCGATGGACGGATTTTCCCTCAATATTTTCTCCAGCGCAGGCCCCGCCACCCCATAGGCGCGGTCGCGCTCCGTGTCGTAGGTGCTGCGGTCGTGCAGCACCTTTAAGCCGTAACGGCCGGTCAGAATTTCCGTCAGATAATCCCCCAGCCCCACGACCGACTCGCTCAGACTGCCCGCCCTCGAATCCCGGTAGCCCTCCAGCGAGTGCGTGTGATAGATCAGAATCTGCGGTCCGTCCGACTCGCCAAGCGTCATGTCCTGCCTGATCAGCCGCTTCACGTTGAGCTGGCTCTTGCTGCTCCCGGTCGTCCCGTCGATAACGTAGTGCTTTTTTACAAGCGTCTTATAGTCGCTAAGCTCCTCGAGGTC
>CAMTZV010000403.1 GCA_947086625.1 uncultured bacterium
CGATCAAAGTCAGCGGCTACAGCGGCTGGGATCCGACGGACCCGAACCCTTCCAATCCGTATAAGACGAAATCGACAAAGCCCACGATCACTGTGTCAAAAAGGACGCTTGATCTCGGCTCGAAATTTGACGGCGGCTATATGACGTGCAAAGATTCCGGCGGATTTGATATCACAGGCTGGGTGAAAATGACCGGGACCGTCAACATGAAAAAGGTCGGAAGCTACCCGGTGACGTACTGGGTCATCGATTCCTTCGGGCGCACGGCCACAAAGAAGGTAACGTACAAGGTCGTTGACAAAAGCTCGGCGACGCTTACCGGTGTCAAGGAGAAGATCACAAAGGAGTATGGCAGCACGCGTGACATGCTTGTCGGCTTAAAGGCGAAGGATTATGCCGGGACGGATCTGACGGGCAAGATCGAGGTCTACGTCAAGGCGCCGGGAAGCTCAAAATATGTAAAATGCAAAAAGACGGAGTATACGTTTGATAAAGTGGGCACGTATCGTGTGCAGTATACGGTGAAAAACCCGAGCAACGGCAAGAAGACGACGAAAAAGCAGACGATCGTCGTAAAGGACACGAAGGCACCCATTTTCGCCAGTGAGGACGGCTGGGAGGATCTGTCCCTGACTGCGACACCGGAGCAGCAGGAGCCGCAGACTCTTTTCTGGGATGACCTGATGACGGGTATTGATGCATGGCTGCGCAGCGGAACAGACCTGACAGACGAGGTAAAGATCAAGATCACGTCTCCCTCCGGCAAGACGGTAACGCTTGTGGAGGGCGAGAGCTATACGTTTGACGAGAGCGGGACGTACACGCTTGTCTATACATCGAAAAATCCGACGAAGAACGCGAAGGGTAAGTACGCTTCCGCGAAGGAGACGCGCAGTGTCCTTGTAGAGCTGCCGGTACAGCCGGAGCAGCCGGAGCAGCCGACACAGTCGGAGGTCATTTTGGATGAGTAACACGAACGAGCTGACAAACCGCATCAATCAGGCGTATGGCGGCATGAGCAAGGGGCAGAAGCTCCTTGCCGCCTATATCACGGACAACTATGACAAAGCGGTATTTCTCACGGCGGCGAAGCTCGGCGAGGTAGTGGGCGTGAGCGAGTCGACCGTGGTGCGCTTTGCGTCGCATCTGGGCTATAAGGGATATCCCGAATTCCAGAGGGCGCTTGAGGAGATGGTGCGCAACAAGCTCAATTCGATTCAGCGCATGGAGGTTACTTACGGTCGGATCACCCAGTCACAGATTCTGGAGACGGTTTTACAGGCCGACATGGAAAAGATCAAATATACGCTGGAGCATATTGACCAGAATGCATTTGAGATTGCGGTGGATACGATTTTGAAGGCGCGGGCGATCTATATCGTCGGCATCCGAAGCTGTGCGCCGCTGGCAAGCTTTCTCTCGTTTTACCTGAATTTGATGTTTGAGCGTGTCGTACAGCTCAACACGAACAATTCGAGTGAGCTGTTCGAACAGATGGTGCGCATTTGTGATAAGGACGTGATTATCGGCATCAGTTTTCCGCGCTACTCCATGCGCACCTTAAAGGCGATGGAGTTTGCAAACAACCGGAACGCGAAGGTGATTACGCTGACCGACAGCATTCACTCGCCGATGAACCTGTACTCGTCGTGCAATCTGATTGCCAGCAGCGATATGGCCTCGATTGTGGACTCTCTCGTCGCGCCCTTAAGCGTGATCAACGCGCTCATCGTGGCGCTGTGCATGAAAAAGCAGAAGGAGGTCGTGAAGACGCTGGAGGAGCTTGAAAACATCTGGGATGAATATCAGGTGTACGAGAGCGACGAGATCAACTATATCGACGATTCCATGAAAATGCGCTACGCGAAGCTGGGGGACGGGGATGGAACGCTTTGAACTGATCGTGATCGGCGCGGGAGCAGCGGGTATGATGGCTGCGGTGGCGGCGGCAGAAAACGGAATACCGGGCGAAAAGATATTAGTGCTCGAGCGAAACGAGAAGACCGGAAAGAAGCTGTATATTACCGGAAAAGGAAGATGCAATCTGACAAATGCCTGCGGGGTGGAGGAGCTTTTTTTGCATATACCCCGGCAGGCAAAGTTTTTGTACTCTGCGTTTTATACCTTTACAAATGAAAACACGATTGAATTTTTTGAGCATTCCGGAATGAAGACAAAGGTGGAGCGCGGCGGCAGGGTTTTTCCGGTGTCCGACCACGCCTCGGACGTCATCCGGGCGCTGACGCGCCGGATGGACGCGCATGGGATCCGGGTGGAATACCATGCGCGTGCCGCACGGCTTCTTTCGCGAGAGGGGGCAGTTTGCGGCGCTGCACTGGAAAACGGAACGTGCTTCGATGCGCCGCGTGTGGTGATCGCCACCGGGGGCATGTCCTATCCGGCTACCGGTTCGAGCGGCGACGGCTATGCGCTTGCGCGCGCGGCAGGACATGAGGTCACGGCCCTCCGTCCTTCACTCGTGCCGTTTGAGACGGCCGATACCGATCTTTATGACTTACAGGGGCTTGCGCCAAAAAATGTGCGGGTCAGTATATTTGAGCCGGATAAGCCGAAAAAGGTGTTGTTTGAGGATTTCGGCGAGATGCTGTTTACGCATTTTGGGGTGAGCGGGCCGCTTATGCTCACCGCCAGCGCCATGGTCGGCGAGCGTCTGGACGAGACGCCTTTGACGCTTTTGATCGACTGGAAGCCTGCGCTGTCCGTGGAGGAGCTGGAGCGGCGCATCCTGCGGGATTTTGAGGAAAACAAAAACCGGCAGCTTAAAAATGCGCTTGGCGGACTGGCCCCGGCAAAGCTGATCCCGGTTATCATCGCCCGCAGCGGGATACCCGGTGAAAAAAAGGTCAATGGAATTACCCGTCAGGAGCGGAAAAACCTTACATTGTGTTTGAAGCAGTTTTCTGTTACACTGTCAGGGCTGCGGGGCTTTCATGAGGCGATCGTCACTCGGGGCGGTGTGGCGCTTAAGGAGGTAGACCCCTCGACGATGGAGTCAAAGCGTATGAAAGGACTTTTGTTTGCGGGCGAGGTGCTCGATGTGGATGCACTGAC
>CAMTZV010000404.1 GCA_947086625.1 uncultured bacterium
CGCTTTGCGATCTTTCCGATCGCCTCCATATCCTGGATTGTTCCGATCTCGTTGTTCGCGCACATGACGGAGATCAGAACCGTATCCGGGCGAATCGCGTACTCGAGCTGCTCTAAGCAGATACGCCCGTCCCGCCCAACCGGAAGCTCCGTCACCTCAAAGCCGCACTCCCTCAGATATTCACATGTATTTCCGATGGCATGGTGCTCGATCTTTGTCGTGATCATATGCCTGCCGAAGCCGCTGTACGCCTCCATTGTCGCCTTGAGCGCCCAGTTGTCGCTCTCCGTTCCGCCCGACGTAAAATAAATTTCCGAGGGCTGCGCGCCCAGCGTATCCGCGATCGTCTTTCTTGCCCGCTCCACCGCCTCCCTGCTCATCTGCCCGAATTCATAGGGCGTGGAAGCGTTCCCGTAGCGTCTGTTATAGTAAGGCTCCATCGCCGCCCGCGCCTCCGGCGAGGTGGGCGTTGTCGCCGCGTGATCCAAATATACCATAAAACATTCTCCTTTTTTGTTTTCGCTGCCTCATCCGTAAAACGTTTCTCTAACGTTAGCATATTCTCCGCCAGCCCGGTTTGTGACCCGTAGCGAAAAAACGTTTGTCAGTTCCCGTCCCCTCTGCTATAATATGGCTTATTAAGAAATTAACGATTGCAATAAAAACCGATTACAGGGTTCCCGAAGGGGTTCCTGTAATATTTTTATAAGGAGGGATGCGCATATGGAAGCAGCACAGGAAATTTTATATACGATCGACGACATCTACCGCCTGCCGGAAGGACGGCGCGCGGAGTTAATCGACGGACGGCTCTATGACATGGCCCCGCCGAATTTCATGCACCAGAAGCTGGTGTTTCAGCTGGGAAAAATGATCGACAACTATATTAGCACTCACAGGGGAGCCTGCGAGGTTGTCCTTGCGCCCTTCGCGGTATTTTTAAATAAAGACAGCCTCAACTATGTGGAGCCGGACATCTCCGTCATCTGTGACAGAGACAAGCTGGACGAGAAGGGCTGCCACGGCGCGCCCGACTGGGTCGTCGAGGTTGCATCACCGCGCACGAGCCAGATAGACTACGGCATCAAGCTCTTCAAATACCGCTCCGCGGGCGTCCGGGAATACTGGATCGTAAACCCCATGAACAAAAACGTCATGGTCTTTGATCTGGCGGAGGACAGGCAGACGAACCAGTACCGCTTTGACGACGAGATCCGCTCATGTATTTATGAGGATTTCTGCGTCCGCATCTTTGATCTGGTGCAGAGCATGCCCGAATGAACCGGGCACCACAACGCGAATCGAGCAGGGCAGATTTCCCCCTGCTCAATCGAGTAGAGAGGATTTATCTTCCCTGCTCGCCGCGCGCCCCGTGCGCCGCTTCTGCGGCATATTGCTTCTGCACGGGACTGCGCATAAAAAGAGAGAAGGATTCACACGCGGATGAACCCTTCTCCTTTTATTTTGTGTGCCGTTTTCATGCTACGCCCGCTCATTCGTCAAAGAATGAGTCCGCATCAAATTCTTCCATTTCCTCCGCCTTTCGATCCAGCCTGTCAAGGCCTGTATCCTGCATGAAGGACGTGGTGTTATAGATCACGAGCACGTCCGTGATCCCGTCGTATCGGTCGAGGATCTCGTAGACATTCTCCTTCCCATATCTGAAATCCACCAGAACGATCCTCTCATAGTCCCCGGCCAGAAACGGCACAAAGCAGTTGGCAAACGAATCCTTGACGACCAGCAGGCTCCGCCCGGTTTCCGCTTTTGTGGAAACCTGTACGAGCGCCGTATTTCCCCCGAAAAACACATCGTAGCGGTTAAAGCCCCGCGTCGCCTCCTCCAAAAAATAGAGGGAATCGGACACGGTTTTTCCGCCGTCCACGCGGACCTGAATTCCATGCTCCGCTTCGCTGTGAAACAGCTCCACGCAGTCCGCCGGGACTTTGGCCGGAGCCTTGTTGTAGGTCGTCCCGTAAAAATCATCAAAGATTTCTTCCCGGCTGTAAGCCTCAGGCCCTCTCACCTCATGCCCGGTAGCCTCCGCCCACACGCAGTACGCGTAATAGGCCCCCAGCGTCGTCCAGTGGTGGTCGGTGCGGTAGAAAATATACTCATCCCGGCGGCGCCGCAGTTCGCCGATGACGTCCGGCAGCACACCCGGCTCATTCAGCTGTCTTCGCACCATTTCCGCCGTCTCCCGCTCCTCTTTTGACACATCATCCGCGCCCTTTGGCAGCTTATCCGGCATGGCGGCGGCCTTGTCCGGCAGCAGAAGGCAGCACACCCGCCCCGCTCCGAATCGATCTGCGGCATCGTTTAAAAAATCCGAAAGATGTTCTGCGTTTTCTTCCACCTGCGCGCCGTCAAAATCGGAGGGACTGCTTTTTTCCAGAAGATAGCCGTCCTTCCCAAAGTAAACCCCATTGACGTCCAGCCTGCCCGCCAGACGCTCAAGCCCTACCGCCATGCGCACCCAGCCGTCCCGAAGCGGCATCTGGTCGTTTAGGTACTCCTCGTATTGTTCCTGATAGCTCCCGCTCAAAATATTTTCCGCGGTCAGCTCCGGCCTCGTCTCCAAAACGCGGTTTTCCCTGTCGGAGCGCTCCCTCTGCGGCAGGACAGCCGTCGCCATGCCCCCGATCCCAAGTGCCGCGCAAAAGAGCGCAATGCCGGCAATTTTTGTTTTATCCATATGTCTACCTGCTAAAATCTGAAATACAAAAAAGGGTTGTAGGCGGAATTTACAAGCATCGCAACGCAGAGCGTGCCCACCGCCGCAATGTAAAGAATACCCGCCATATCCCTGATCTTTTCTCCCTGCGCCGTTTTCCCCGGCAGGCATTTCTCCAGCACAAGCCGCTTCATAAGAGACGTGCAGCCGATGACGGCGATCAGGAAAATGCCCGCGTTTGACCGGAGCATGTACAGATCCTGCGCACAGGAAAGCCCCGCATCCGCGTGAAAAAGAAGCGCCCGCATGTAGGCGACAGCGTCCCGCATGTCCTGACAGAAAAACAGGGCAAAGCCCGCCGCCGCGGTGACGATGACGTAGATATGCC
>CAMTZV010000405.1 GCA_947086625.1 uncultured bacterium
GAGGAGGCGGTAGCCGAGGCGGAGAAAAAGCTTGAGAAGATCGAGATCGCTGACGAGGTGACGGACGTCATCTGTGAGGAGTGCGGGCGCAACATGGTTGTCAAGTACGGCCCCCACGGCAAGTTTCTGGCGTGTCCCGGATTTCCCGAGTGCCGCAACACGAAGCCCTATCTGGAGAAGATCGGTGTGCCGTGCCCGCAGTGCGGGAAGGAGATCGTGTTGCGCAAGACGAAAAAGGGCAGACGCTACTACGGCTGTGAGAACAACCCGGAGTGCGACTTTATGTCGTGGGCAAAGCCGGTGGAGAAAAAATGCCCCTCCTGCGGCGGGTATATGGTGGAGAAGGGCAGCAAGCTCGTCTGCGCCGACGCGCAGTGCGGCTACGTGGAGGCGAAGCAGACGGAAAAAATGCATGCATAAGTTGTGTATAAAATAGAAAAAAGCGTGAATTTTCCATTGAATTTTCAGAAAAATGGGTGTATGATTTACATATATCCATTTTTTATGCGCAGGGGCGCATAAGGAAATTTGCTGCTGACGCAGCATGCGCCCCGCGCGGCGGGCAGGGTCGATGAATCTCCCCTGCTCGATTCATACAGTTCAGCCATCGCTGAGAAGATGGACGAATCATGCTTGCATGAATGAGTTCATCTCGCAGGCGATGAGGTGAACGCCCGATTATGAGCAGAGTTAGCTGCGTCAGCAGCGGGAAAGCTCCGAAGGAGCCTCTGCGAATGGCGCGTCTGAACTGTTTGAGCGGATGTAACGAACAGGAAAGGAACCCATCGGCGATGAGCGTACAGCTTTTAGACAAGACGAGAAAGATAGGTAAGCTGCTTCACAACAACAATTCATCCAAGGTTGTCTTTAACGATATCTGCGAGGTGCTGACCGATATCCTTGACTCGAATATCCTTGTCATCAGCAAAAAGGGGAAGGTGCTCGGGACGAGTCTCTCACGCGATACGCGGGAGCTGGGCGAGCTGATCGCGGATGAGGTCGGCAATTTCATCGACCCGATGCTCAACGAGCGGCTGCTGGGCATACTCTCGACGAAGGAAAACGTCAATCTGGAGACGCTCGGCTTCGGGACGGATATCAAAAATTATTCCGCGATCATCGCGCCGATCGATATTGCGGGCGAGCGGCTTGGCACGCTGTTCGTCTACCGCATGGAAAAAAGCTATGACATCGACGACATCATACTGACGGAGTACGGAACGACCGTGGTCGGGCTTGAAATGCTGCGCTCGGTCAACGAGGAGAGCGCCGAGGAGAACCGCAAGATCCAGATCGTAAAATCCGCGATCTCCACGCTTTCGTTCTCGGAGCTTGAGGCGATCATACATATTTTTGACGAGCTTGACGGCAGGGAGGGCATCCTTGTGGCGAGCAAGATTGCAGACCGCGTGGGGATCACGCGCTCCGTGATCGTGAACGCCCTTCGCAAATTCGAGAGCGCGGGCGTCATTGAATCCCGCTCGTCGGGGATGCGGGGCACCTATATCAAGGTGCTCAACGATGTTGTGTTCGATGAGCTGGCACAGATGAAAAAGGAGCAGCACAAAAACTGAAAGCGTAAAAGGATTTACCGTGGAAAAATTTTATGTAAATCCTTTTTTTGCGCGGTGGCACCTTGCCGCGTCGGTGTGAAAAAGCGGAAAAGCTTCCGGAAAATGGAAGCATATCTTGTATGTGGCGTGACAAAAAAGTACAAGATTGTGTAAAAAACGAAAAAAGGGGCTTGTGTTTTTTGCGAAATAATTTATACTGTTATGTAGGAAAAGACAGGAGAGAATTGCGCTTTTGTGCGCAGCGGGAACAGAAGGGAGCGAAACGATGATCCAAAGCAATGCTTACGACTATATCAATGTGCTGGATAAGGCATTGGACGCGAGTGATCTGCGCAAGACCGTTATATCGAACAATCTTGCGAATATCAATACCCCCGGCTACAAGCGCAGGGAGGTGGATTTTGAGAGCCTGCTCAAGCAGGAGCTCGACCAGACAAAGTGGATCTCGCTGGATGAGAAGATTGCGAACGTCCATCTCGACCACCTCGATGCGGGCGTGCACTTCGACATGGCGGCTTACGGCTACAATTACCGGTTAGACGGGAATAACGTGGACGTGGACACCGAAAACGTGGAGATGGCCTCCGAGCAGCTGCGCTATCAGCTTTTGGCGGACAGCGTAACGCAGGAGTTTTCGCGGCTGAAGACCGCGATCGGCGGGCGTTAGCCGGAGTGGCCCCGGACGGGTGGAAATGAGATGAACGCAGAATAAAAGCGGACAGTGAAAAGAGCAGGAGGAAAAGCAGATGGGATTGTTTCAATCATTTAATATCAGCGCCTCGGGGATGACCGCAGAGCGGTTTCGGACGGATGTCATCGCGCAGAACATTGCGAACGTGACGACGACCCGCACCGCGGACGGCACACCGTACCGCCGCAAGGTCGTGACCTTTGCGGAGAAGCGTCTGACCCCCTTTGACGAGTTTTTAAACCGCCAGTATTACCGCTATAAGGGCGACGGCGTGAAGGTGACATCGGTGCAGGACGATACGACGAGCGACTATATCATGGAGTATGATCCGTCACACCCGGATGCGGACGAGAACGGCTATGTGTCTTATCCGAACGTAAATATTGTGACGGAGATGACGAACCTGATCGACGCGAGCCGCGGCTACGAGGCGAATGCGACCGCATTCGAGGCGAGCAAGGCGATCGCGAACGCGGGCATTCAGATCGGTAAATCTTAAGGAGGCGTAGGAATTGGATATTTCAGGCATTTACGGCGTACAGCCGGATTATCTCGGACAGCCGCTCATACAGGAAGAGGCGGAAAAAGCAGGCGGCTTTGACTCGATCTTTGCCGCGGCCCTCGATATGCTCAAAGAGACGAGTGATCTCTCCAACAAGGCGGAGGAGATGGAGATTCAGTTTGCGCTTGGACAGGCGGAGAATACGCATGACCTGCAGATCGCGCAGCAGAAGGCAAATACGGCGCTCGCCTATACGGTGGCGGTGCGCGATAAGGTGTTAGAGGCATATAACAG
>CAMTZV010000406.1 GCA_947086625.1 uncultured bacterium
TCGATATCCAGTCCGACGCACTCCGACACGCGGATTCCCGTTCCAAGCATCAGCGTCATCATTGCGAGATCCCTTGTCTTTGTCTGTTCATGATATTTTTTCTGGCGTTCGGTGAGCTTTTCGCCGGATTCTACCTGATCTAAAAGCAGAGCAACCTCATCGATGTCCAGCCGGGTGATGTTTTTTTCATGGATTTTCGGCGTCGATACGAGTGCCGGCGGATTCTTTTCGATCAGCTCCTTTTTAAAGAAATAGTTGTAGAGACTGCGCAGGCTTGCAAGCTTTCTTGCGAGTCCCCGCTCATCGTTTGTGTGCTCCACGCCGTTTTTTTCATAATATTTCAGATAGGACAAATATTCCTCAATATCCAGCGCCGTCACCTCATCCAGAAGCGAGAGTGGATAATCGGTCATCGGCATTTTCCGGTAAACCGGGTTGTTGTCGTGAATATATTCAAAAAAAATGCCGAGGTCATAGGCGTAGGCGAGCCTTGTACGTGAGGAGGTTGTAGGCTCGATGCCGACAAAATATTCGCGGCAGAATTTAGGCAGGAGCAAAAGCTGCTCCCGGAGCCGGACGGCATTTGTGATATTGACTTTCTCGTGGTAAGCTTTTTCTTTCAATGTAATACTCCTTTTTTGTAAATCGCATTGCAGTCCCCGTGCAAAACATTTATACTATGGGTGGGCTTGCGACAGGCCGCTAAATGAAATGCACTGTCGGCATCCGGTTCTATTTTAACTGTTTTTGGCAGTTTTTTCTATAGACAGATATATATTTTTCAGAAAGAGTGCGATCGGCCGGCCTTTTTCACCTGTAAAGGGCGCGGGCCAGACGATCGCAGAAGAGGTGACGGATATGAAATTTGTAATTCAGAGGGTGAGCCGCGCGTCGGTCACAGTGGACGGCCGAACGATCGGAGAAATTGGAAAGGGCTTCCTGGTTTTGATTGGCGTAGCGGAGGATGATACGAGAGCGGTTGCGGATAAGCTTATCAAAAAGCTGCTGGGCCTGCGTATTTTTGAGGATGCGCAGGGGAAAACAAACCTCTCCCTGCAAGATGTCGGGGGAAGCCTTTTGCTTGTAAGCCAGTTTACGCTCTATGCGGATTGCAAAAAGGGGAATCGTCCGTCATTTACAAAGGCGGCAAACCCGACGCTTGCGAATGAGCTCTACGAGTATATCGTGGACATCTGCGGCGCGCAGTTTCCGGTGGAAAAGGGTGAATTTGGCGCCGACATGAAGGTGGAGCTGTTGAACGACGGGCCATTTACAATTATTCTGGATTCTGAAACAATATAAATTTATCGTAAATCAATAAATATGTATTGCATTTTGATTAATCCTGTGCTAAAATCGAAAAAGATCAGGAGGTACCACTGGTCCAGGAAAGGGAAAATTATGACACAATCAGAAATCTCCAAATGGCTGAAGGCGGTAACAGTTCTGCTGGCGGTGATGGGTACGATATTTTTCTTTTTGATCGTCCCGATACTGGCGGTGATTTCCAGGCGGCGTTATCCGGAGCTCTCCTTTTTGTTTTATCCGGGACTCGCCTACACGCTAATAATCGCAGTTCCCTGTTATGCCATTTTATACCAGTTCTGGCAGGTTTGCAGGCAGATCGGGCGTGACAACACCTTTTCGACGCAAAACGCGAACGCGTTTGTCACGATCAGCCGTCTTGCATTTTTTCTGGCGATCGAGTGGTTTGTCGGGCTGCTGTTTCTGGCCGTCACCGGCTGGATGAAGACCGGAGCGCTTGTGATCCTGATTTTCGCCATTTTTCTGAGCATCATCGTAACGATCATATCTGCTGCATTGTCTCATCTGATCCTGAAAGCGTATGAGCTGAGGCAGGAGAACGAGCTGACGATTTAAGCACTCAGAGAAAGGGACGGTACAGGAATGATTATCATTCGATTGGATGTGATGCTCGCCAGGCGCAAAATGAGTGTAACCGAGCTATCCGAGCGCGTCGGCATTACGATGGCGAACATCTCGATTTTGAAAAACGGGAAAGCAAAGGCAATCAAGCTGGAAACATTAAATAAAATCTGTCAGGTATTGGACTGCCAGCCCGGAGATCTTCTGGAATATCAGGAGGATTGAATATGAGCGGATTACAGGAAAGCGGGCCTCAGATCGAGCAGGCCATTGCCGTTAAAACGTGGAGTGATGTGGCAAAGCCGGATGAAGCACAGCGGATGGCAGAGCAGGAGAGCCGTGCGAAATGGTTTGCGAGGCTTTTCGTGCCAGGCGCGGTCTACGCGGTTTTTTACACAATCTTTACTTATCAAAACGACAGGGGCATCGGTATTTTTTTGTGGATCGCCGCGACGGCCGCCTACGCGTGCTATGTGATGCATGCGGAAGCAATTTCGCTGAAAAGGGGAAGCGGCGCCTTGCTGACCGTCATGGGACTGCTTGGGCTTTCCACCATTCTCACGTCAAACGATTGGCTGATCGCTTGTAACCATTACGGCTTTTGCCTGCTGCTTTTGTATTTTCTTCTTGTGCAGACGAGAGATACGAGCGGGTGGAGCATCTGGGAGGCTGCCAGCGGGATGTTTCTCGCGGTTATCGGCGCAATCGGAAAAATCTGGGCACCGTTTACGGAAGGGTATAGCTGGCTTCATTTACATGCGCAGACGCGCAACAAAAGGTGCAGTGACGAGCAGATCAACAAACGGCATTCGACGGTACTTGGCGTTTTGATCTCAATTCCGGTGCTCTTGTTTCTCGCAAGCCTGCTCATGAGCGCGGATGCGGTATTTAAGAGCATGATGAGCTATTTTACATTTACGTGGACGCTCTCGGCGGATATGATCGGCGCTGGCTTTACCTTTTTATTTGGGCTGTTTGCCGCCTACTGCGGGATGCGCCACATACTGGAGCAAAAGAACGGAAGCACAGCAGCGGCGCAAAAAAAATATCCCGTCATAACTGCACAGATCGTGACGGGCGCGGTGCTCGTGCTGTACGTCTGGTTTTGTCTTGTGCAGGCTGTTTACCTGTTTGGCGGGTTTGGAACGCTTCCCGATGGTATGACCTACGC
>CAMTZV010000407.1 GCA_947086625.1 uncultured bacterium
TCATCTTCGATGACGCGACAAACATTCTTTTCGGTGACAACGCGCAGGGAAAGACAAATATTTTGGAGTCCGCCTATGTGAGCGCAACGACGAAATCCCACAAGGGAAGCCGTGACCGGGAGATGATACGCTTTGGATGTGAGGAGGCGCACATTCGTACGGTTGTAAACAAAGGGGATCAGGATTACCAGATCAATATTCATCTGAAAAAGAACCGCTCAAAGGGGATTGCCATCGGACAGCTTCCGATCAAAAAGGCTTCGGAGCTGTTTGGAATTTTAAATATTGTGTTTTTTTCACCCGAGGATCTGAATATTATTAAAGAAGGGCCTGTACAGAGGCGCAGATTTATTGATTTAGAGCTCTGTCAGTTGGATAAAATATATTTATCGGACTTATCGTCGTATCAGAGGATACTCGGCCAGCGCAACGCCCTGTTAAAGGATCTTGCGTTTCGCCCTGAGCTTGCTGGTACGCTCCCGATCTGGGATGAACAGCTGGTAAATTTTGGAAAAAGGCTGATTCGCCGCCGTCGTGCATTTTTAGAGGAGCTGGGCCATCTTGTGGAGGAGATCCACGGCAGTCTCTCCGGAAAACGGGAGCTTCTCACGCTAAGCTACGAGCCAAGTGTTTCCGACGAGTGCTTTGCGGATGAGCTGTTTCGTTTTCTGGAACGGGACAAAAAGCTCTGTCAGACGTCGGTAGGCCCACACCGGGACGACATCTCCTTTTTGATCGGGGATGTGGATATCCGCAAATACGGTTCCCAGGGGCAGCAGCGAACGGCGGCGCTCTCGCTCAAGCTCTCCGAGATCGAGCTTGTAACGCGTACGATCGGTGATACGCCGGTGCTGCTTTTGGATGACGTGCTCTCGGAGCTGGACGCAAACCGCCAGAACTATCTTTTAAACAGTATACACGATATCCAGACAATTATAACCTGTACGGGGCTGGATGAATTTGTAAAAAATAATTTTCAGATCCATCGGATGTTCGAGGTGAGAGAAGGACATGTCACGCAAAGATCGGATGGATCATAGATGGAGGAACATTCATGTTAGACCAGAATAATGGTGTTGAATATGGCGCAGATCAGATTCAAATTTTAGAGGGCCTGGAGGCAGTTCGCAAGCGACCCGGTATGTACATCGGAAGCACTTCTTCGCGCGGACTCCATCATCTTGTCTACGAGATTGTGGATAACTCTGTGGACGAGGCGCTTGCCGGATACTGCAAAAATATTGAAGTCATCATCAATCCTGGCAATACAATTACCGTGGAGGATGACGGGCGCGGGATACCCATCGGCATCAACCACAAATCCGGCAAGCCTGCGGTGGAGGTCGTCTTTACGATGCTCCATGCCGGCGGTAAATTTGGCGGCGGGGGATACAAGGTATCCGGCGGACTGCACGGCGTGGGCGCTTCTGTCGTCAATGCACTCTCAAGCTGGCTTGAGGTTGAGATTTTCAGCGAGGGAAAAATCCATAAGCAGCGCTATGAGCGGGGAAAGGTCATGTATCCGCTTGAGATTTCCGGGACGTGTGAGCCGGGAAAAAGAGGGACAAGAATCACATTCCAGCCGGATGATACGATCTTTGAGGAGACAATTTACGACTATGAGGTGTTAAAGCAGCGTCTGCGGGAGACGGCTTTTTTGACGAAGGGGCTTCATATCACGCTGCGCGACGGGCGCGCGGAGGAGGCTTTGGAGAGCGATTTTCACTATGAGGGTGGTATCAAGGAATTTGTTACTTATCTGAATCAGAATAAAGAGGCGCTTTACGAGAACGTGATCTACTGTGAAGGGCAGCGCGACAGCGTGTACGTCGAGGTTGCCTTCCAGCACAATGATACGTACACCGACGGGACGTACAGCTTTGTAAACAATATTATTACGCCGGAGGGCGGCACGCATCTGGCGGGCTTTCGCAATGCGATTACGAAAACGTTTAATAGCTATGCAAGGGCAAATAAGATCATAAAGGAGAATGACCCTCCGCTTTCAGGCGAGGATATCCGCGAGGGGCTGACCGCGATTATCAGTATCAAGATCGAGGAGCCGCAGTTTGAGGGACAGACAAAGCAAAAGCTTGGAAACAGCGAGGCAAGAGGAGCGGTTGACAGCGTTGTCACGGAGCAGCTCACCTACTATCTCGAGCAGAATCCTTCCGTTGCAAAGCTGATCTGTGAAAAATCGCTTGTGGCACAGCGCGCGCGGGAGGCCGCGCGCAAGGCCCGTGATCTGACGAGAAGAAAGACAGCGCTTGAGGGCACGTCTCTTCCCGGAAAGCTGGCGGACTGCTCCGATAAAAATCCGGAAAACTGCGAGATTTTTATTGTTGAGGGAGATTCCGCGGGCGGCAGCGCAAAGGAGGCGAGAAGCCGCGCGACGCAGGCGATTCTTCCGCTTCGCGGAAAGATTTTGAATGTGGAGAAGGCGAGACTCGACCGCATTTATGAGAACGCGGAAATCAAAGCGATGATTACGGCATTCGGAACGGGCATCCACGAGGATTTCAACATGGATAAGCTGCGCTACAATAAGATTATCATCATGACTGATGCCGACGTGGACGGCGCGCACATTGCGACGCTCATGCTCACCTTTTTATACCGTTTTATGCCGGAGCTCATCAAGCAGGGGCATGTGTATCTGGCGACACCCCCGCTCTATAAGATCGAGAAAAACCAGGGCGTTTGGTATGCGTACTCCGACGAGGAGCTAAACAGCATTCTCGTTGAGATCGGAAGAGACGGAAATAATAAGATTCAGCGCTACAAGGGACTTGGCGAGATGGATGCCGAGCAGCTGTGGGAGACGACGATGGATCCCGAAAGGCGCATTTTAAAGCGCGTCACCTATGATGACGAGGCAGTTTCAGAGATTGATATCACATTTAATACACTCATGGGCGACAAGGTGGAGCCGCGTCGTGAGTTTATCGAGCTGAACGCAAAGTATGTGCAAAATCTGGATATTTAACCGGGAGGGAGCAACCGAATGGAAGACAATATTTTTGACCAGATACACGACGTCGAT
>CAMTZV010000408.1 GCA_947086625.1 uncultured bacterium
GACTGATTATGGATCAGGCAACCGTGCTTCGCAATGTTATAAAAATGCAGAATGCCGGCCAGCCCCCTCAGACACGAGTTATCACAATTACAAGCGGAAAAGGCGGCGTGGGAAAATCGAATATTGCCGTGAACCTTGCGGTACAGCTTTCAAAGCTCGGAAAGAAGGTGCTGATCTTCGATGCCGATATCGGGCTTGCCAACGTGGAGGTCATGTTTGGCAGAAATCCGAAATATACTTTGAGCGACGTGCTTTTTCAGGGAAAAAACGTGCGGGACATTATCACGGAGGGTCCGATGGATATCGGATTTATCTCCGGCGGTTCCGGGCTCGTCGAGATGAACAATCTGAGTAAGGAGCAGATCCACGCCATCGTCGGAAAGCTCTCGGAGCTCGATTCGCTTGCGGATTTTATTCTGGTGGATACAGGTGCGGGTATCTCTGACAACGTGATGGAGTTTGTCGTTGCAAGCCCCGAGGTGCTTCTCGTGATCACGCCGGAGCCCAGCTCTCTGACGGACTCCTACTCCCTGATCAAGACGCTGCAGCGCAACCCGGGCTTTAACTACCAGAATACGATGATTAACGTCATTGCCAACCGGGTCAATTCGACGGCGGACGGACAGGCGGTGTTTGACAAGCTCAACTCCGTCGTGTCAAAATTTTTGAACTGGAACGTGAATTATCTCGGCCTGATTCCAAAGGACCCGGTTATTGAAAAGGCGGTGCGCCAGCAGCGCGTCGTATCGCTTTATGACCCGCAGGCAACGTCCTCGCAGGCGTTTGTAAAGATTGCGGAGAGCCTGCTGGCCGGGAAAAATCTTTACTACGAGATGCAGAACGGATTTTCAAGGATGATCTACAATTTTTTGAACAGGAAATAGAAATACAAAAATATTATACATAAAAGGGATGTGTTGGTTATGGTGAAGGATTTATTGCAAATCGGAAACAGGATCGACATCTGCTCAATGGAAAAGCTTGAGAGAAAGAACGCGACCGGTGAAAAAGTACCGATCCTCTCAAGCCAGCTCGAGGAGATGGAGGAAAACGGTGAGCTGGTCGTTCAGATGCCGACCTACAAGGGAAAGATCATTCTGCTCTCCCTCGGCGCGCGCTATGAATTTATCTTTTATACGAGAAAGGGGCCTTACCGGGGCGTCTGTCAGGTGATCGACCGCTACAAGGAGGACGACCGCTTCATGGTAAAGGTCGGACTGAAATCGGGCCTGAACAAATTCCAGCGCAGGGAGTATTTCCGTCTGGAGTGTTTTCTTGAGATGGAGTCGTTCGAGCTGACACGGAAGGAAGCGCTTGATTACACGCCGGAGGAGCTGGAAGAGCTTATCCGCGCGCCGGAGGTCATTATGACGGAGTCAAAGGCCGTCATTGTGGATATCAGCGGCGGCGGCGTTCGCTTTATCGGCGAAAAGAAGTTCGAGGACGGCGATTACGCCGCGGTGCAGACACGGCTCGTCAACGAGAATATCGACCAGCCGATCCTGGTGCCGGTGTCGATTGTTTCGTGCAGGCAGGCATCCCCGAACATGGAGCGCTATGAGACGCGGGCAGAATTTCTGCATCTGAGCACAAAGCTCAGGGAGCTGATTATTAAATATATTTTTGATGAGGATCGGAAAATCCGCAAAAAGGATATGGGCGTATAACTATGAAAAAAAATATTTTAGTTGTAGATGACTCTGCACTCATGAGACGTGTTATTTGTGATATAATCAACTCAGACGATAAATTCCAGGCAACCGACGTATGCCGCGACGGTCTGGAGGCATACGAAAAGCTGAAGGTAAAGCGCTATGACGCGGTCGTTCTCGATGTGAATATGCCGCGGATGGACGGCTTGCAGCTTTTGGAGCGTATGCAGCGCGAAAAGATACGCGCGACGGTCGTGATGGTGAGTACGCTCACGACGGACGGCGCAAGCGTGACACTGCGCGCGATGGAGTTGGGGGCCGTGGATTTCGTCACAAAACCGGAAAACATCATAGAGGCGAAGGGCGCCGATTTCAAGCGCCGTCTGCTGGATATGCTGGGAGCGGTTCTCGATACGAAGGATCAGTACCAGCAGATACAGGCATCGAAGCGCAGAAGCTCTTCGGTGTCGGCCGCTTCGGTCATGTCAGCGCCAAAGGCGGACAGCGCGCCGCGCAGGCGGATGACTGCGGCGCGCGGCGGAAAGAAGCTTGTCGCACTGGCGTGCTCCACCGGAGGTCCGAAGGCGCTTCACTCGGTCATCCCGTATCTCGACGGAAGGATGAATGCGCCGATGGTGCTCGTACAGCACATGCCAAAGGGCTTTACAAAATCGCTGGCAGACCGGCTGAACGAGATCAGCAAGGTGCACGTGAAGGAGGCCGAGGAGGGCGAGGTCTTAAAAAACGGTACCGTCTATATTGCGCCGGGCGGCTGGCATCTTGAGGTTGCCTGCGGCGCGGACGGCGTACATAAGGTGCATTTGAGTGATGCCCCGGCGATCGGGGGCTTAAGGCCCTGTGCAAACATTATGTATGAATCGCTGAAAAAGAGCCGCTTTGATGAGATCGTCTGCGTGGTGCTCACCGGTATGGGCGCGGACGGTACGGCCGGGATACAGAAGCTCGACAAGAGCAAGCCGATCCATGTCATTGCACAGAACGCGGAGACGTGCGTGGTCTACGGTATGCCCAGAGCGATCGCCGAGGCGGGTATGGTGGACGAGGTCGTTTCGCTGAGAGAGGTTGCAGACACGATCATAAAGAATGTGGGGGTAAAATAAAATGGATGTAAGTCAATATCTTGAGATTTTTATCGACGAGACCAACGAGCATATCCAGAGTCTGAGTGATAATATCATGGCACTGGAGAATGAGCCGGACAACAAGGATGTCGTAAATGAGATCTTCCGCGTGGCGCATTCGTTGAAGGGTATGGCCGGCACGATGGGCTTTAAGCGTATGCAGCACATGACGCACGACATGGAGAACGTGTTCCAGGAGGTCAGAAACGACGCGATTGAGGTCAACAGCGAGATGATCGATCTG
>CAMTZV010000409.1 GCA_947086625.1 uncultured bacterium
AGCATCACCGGATGCGCACAGCCGCATAAGGAGAAAGCGCCACGGGAAGCGTTTCATGAGTGAAAAGACGAAAGCGAGGACAAAAACATGTTGGAGAAATTACAGGCGATCATTGCGGAGCAGTTAGGCATCGAGGCGGGCGACGTGTCCGTAGAGTCAAGCTTCAAGGACGATCTGAATGCGGATTCGCTGGATCTGTTCGAGATGATTATGGCGATGGAGGAGGAGTTTGAGGTAGAGATCCCCTCCGACGATCTGGAGAAGCTTCAGACGGTTCAGGACGTGATGGACTATTTAAAGGAAAAAGGTGTGGAAGAGTAAATGGCAGGGCTGATAAACGAATTGCTCGGAATCCGCTATCCGATCATCCAGGGCGGTATGGCGTGGGTGGCGACCTGGGAGCTGGCGAGCGCCGTCTCAAACGCCGGGGGGCTTGGCATCATCGGTGTGGGCGGTGCGGAAGTGGGCTGGGTCGCGGAGCAGATCCGGCAGATGAAGGAGCACACGGACGCCCCGTTCGGCGTAAATCTCATGCTGATGAACCCGCAGGCGGACGAGATCGCCGCGCTGCTGGCGGATGAGAAAATTCCCGTTATCACGACCGGGGCGGGCAATCCAGGAAAATACATGGCGCGCTGGAAGCAGGCGGGCGCGAAGGTCATCCCGGTCATCGCAAGCGTCGCTTTGGCGCGGATGATGGAAAAGGCCGGGGCGGACGCGGTCGTTGCGGAGGGGACGGAGTCCGGCGGACACATCGGAGCGGCGACGACGATGACGCTCGTGCCGCAGGTCGTGGATGCGCTACATATCCCGGTCATCGCTGCGGGCGGCATTGCGGATGCGCGGGGCTTTGCGGCGGCGCTCATGCTCGGCGCTTCGGGCGTGCAGATCGGCACCCGGTTCGTGGTGGCAAAGGAGTGCATCGTACATGAGAATTATAAGGAAAAGATCATCCGCGCGAAGGACATTGATTCCGAGGTGACCGGGCTTGCAAACGGGCATCCGATCCGCGTGCTGCGAAACAAGATGACGCGCGAATACCTGCGCATGGAAAAGGAAGGCGCCGGGCTTGAGGAGCTGGAACGGCTGACGCTTGGAGCGCTGAAAAAGGCGGTCGTCGAGGGTGACGTGATGTACGGAAGCGTGATGGCGGGCCAGATCGCGGGGCTTGTGAAGGACGAGAAGACGTGCGCGGAGATCATAGAGGAGATCATGACAGGGGCGAGGGAGCGTCTGCAGCTTACGCTGTAGGCGGCGGACCCTGCCTTTAGAACAGGAGCATCAAATGAGTAAAAGAGTATTTATGTTCCCCGGACAGGGGTCACAGTATGTCGGAATGGGAAAGGATTTTTACGAGGCATTCCCGGCTGCGCGGGAGGTTTTCGAGCTGGCGGGCGAGGCGGCGAAGCTGGACGTGGCGAAGCTGTGCTTTGAGGAGGAAGAAAAGCTGGGCCAGACCGAGTACACGCAGATCGCGATGCTGACCGTGGAGGCGGCGATCCTCGCGGCCTTGCAGGAGGCTGGCGTGACGGCGGACGCTGCTGCGGGCTTAAGCCTTGGCGAGTACGGCGCGATCATTGCGGCAGAGGTCATGGAGCCAAAGGATGTGTTCGCGCTCATCCGCAAGCGCGGAAAATATATGCAGAACGCGGTGCCCACCGGCGGCGCGATGGCGGCGGTGCTCGGGCTTGACGCACAGACAATCGAGGAGGTGTGCGAGACGGTTTACGGGCAGGTGTACGTCGCAAACTATAACTGTCCCGGACAGATCGTCATCACGGGCGAGGAGCGCGCGGTCGACCGTGCGGCGGCGGCCTGCAAGGAGGCCGGGGCAAAGCGCGTGCTCCCGTTAAAGGTGAGCGGGCCGTTCCACTCGCCGCTTCTGCAGGAGGCGGGACAGAAGCTGACGGCGGCGCTTGCGAAGGTGAAGATTTCGGAGCCGAAGATCGGCTATCTCTCAAACGTGACGGCGGACTATGTGACCGAGCCGGAAAAGGTTCGCTCGCTGCTGGCGCTTCAGGTATGCCATCCGGTCTGCTGGCAGCAGACGATCGAGCGGCTCATCGCGGACGGCGCAGACGAGTTTGTCGAGATCGGCCCGGGCAGGTCGCTCTCCGGCTTCCTGCGCAAGATCGACCGGAATATCAAATGCTCAAATATCGATAAACTGGAGGATTTCAAGGCGTATGTTGGCGAATAAAATTGCGCTCGTGACGGGCGCGTCGCGCGGCATCGGCGCGGCGATCGCAAAAAAACTGGCGGAAAACGGCGCGTTTGTCATTGTCAATTACAACGGCTCGAAGGAGCGCGCGGAGGCGGTCGTCTCGGAAATTCAGGCCGCGGGAGGAGACGGCGCGGCGCTTGGCTGTGACGTCAGCGATTTTGCGGCGTGCGGGGAGCTGGTCGCGCAGATCGTGAAGCGCTACGGGAGGCTTGACATTCTCGTGAACAATGCGGGCATCACGAGAGACGGCCTGCTCATGCGCATGAGCGAGGAGGACTTTGACGCGGTGCTCGCGACGAATCTAAAGGGCGCGTTCAACACGATCCGCCACGCGTCCAGACAGCTTTTGAAGCAGAAGAGCGGGCGCATCATCAACATTTCATCCGTCAGCGGCCTGCTCGGGAACGCGGGCCAGGCAAATTATGCGGCGAGCAAGGCGGGCGTGATCGGGCTGACAAAAAGCGTGGCGCGGGAGCTTGCGTCGCGGCAGATCACGGTGAACGCGGTTGCGCCGGGCTTTGTGGCGACGGAGATGATCGAGGCGATGACGGATCAGGCGCGCGAGGCGATGACGGGTATGATCCCCTTCGGGCGCATCGGGACGCCGGAGGAGGTCGCGGACGTGGTGCTGTTTCTGGCGTCGGATGCGGCGCGCTATATCACAGGACAGGTGATCGCGGTGGATGGAGGCATGAGCATTGGGTGCTAGATAGCCGCGCCGCTGGGGAACAGCATGAGTATCGGATGTTATCGCGCGACGATTGTCTGCGCCGCGAACGGCGGGATGTTTTCGAGCAAAGACCGTTATAAAA
>CAMTZV010000410.1 GCA_947086625.1 uncultured bacterium
TTCGACCTCGGACTCGATATCCTTTGAGATCACGTCCTCGTCCGTCCCCAGAATATCGGAGAGCAAAAGCTCGTTGCCGTCCCAGTCCACGTTGAGCGGCTCGTCGATGGACACCTCCATGCGTGTCTTGCTGTTGCGGCGCAGATACATGAGGATCTCATTTTCGATACAGCGCGAGGCGTAGGTTGCAAGCTTGATCTTTTTCTCGGGGTTAAAGGTGTTGATCGCCTTAATCAGCCCGATCGTCCCAATGGAGATCAGATCCTCCACACCCACGCCCGTGTTGTCAAATTTCTTGGCGATGTAGACCACCAGCCGCAGGTTGTGCTCGATCAGCTCCTTGCGCGCCTCCGCGCAGTTGTCGCCCATGAGCAGGATGCACTCGCGCTCACGCTCCGCCTCCAGCGGCGGCGGCAGCACCTCCGCCCCGCCGATATAGTGTATTTCCTGCTCTCCCTGAAACAGCATTGTGTAGATCGTCGGTATAATCTTTAGCTGAAAACGATGTGGTACGTTGATTTTTATGTACATAAAGCATCCTCCCTTAAGTCGGGTCAAAGCCCGCCGCCAAAATTAATTTGTATTCCCTGTGCGCAAACAGCACGTCATCCGCCGCGCCGATCACTGCGCCGCACGTTTTTTTGCCCGGCCACTCCATCGCGTCAATCGTCCAGACGCGCATCAGACCGTCCGTCTCCCCCACCGACGAATACGGGATAAGCCTGCACGGCTCCTGCGTGAGAAGAAGCGCCTGCGCCACGGACTCCGCCACGATATGCACCGGCGCATGGGTATAGGGATCCATGAGCCGGTTCCCCGTGTCGTGCAGCCCCGTCACCTCCACCGACCGGCCATTATGCAATAGCATAATCCGGAAGAGCCTCACATCCTGCTCTCTCCTGCGCTCCTCCAAAATGAGCGAGCCCATCACCGAAAGCGCAAGGATGCACAGCCCTGCCCCAAACCAGTAATCCCCGAACAGCTTCCGCCGGCACAGCGAAAAAATACCTCCCGCCGCCGTCTCTGCCGCCATGCTCCATAAAAAAAGCCGCACAAACACGCCCCTGCTCCCCGGGCGAAACAGCCCATACAAAAGCAGCAGATGAAGAAGCAGGGCCCCGGCTGCATACGCCATGCCGGAGCCCGCGGCCACAAACACAAGCACCTCGGCGCTCACCGCAGCCGCCGAAAAGGCCAGCACCCGAATCACCGGCCGGCTCTGTTTCATCCACAGGTTGACAAACATGCAGGTGAAAAACTCCGTGAGAAACGCGCGAAACCAAAAAACATCTATGTAAACGATTACCTCCACATATGCGATCCCTCCTGCGTCCAATTGATAGCTCCATTATAGCGCGCACGTCCCGCGGATTTTGTCAAAGCAATGGCACGCCGAAAAAAAAGTGTGGGGCGCGGGTCGCACGCTGCGCCAGCAGCAAATTCCCCTGTGCGCCCCTGCGCATAAAGAAAAAAGCCCCCTGTGAAAATTCCACAGGGAGCCACTGCCCGAAAACAATCTATGTAACAAAATATCCGCTATCTGCGCGTATTTTTCAGGAACGTCGGAATCTGAATATCCTTCTCCGGCACGCTGCTCTCCGGCCGCTTCGGCTTCTGGATGCCGGTAAATGCCGGATTGTTCGCCACAGGCGTCACAGAACCCGCGCCTGCCGGACGTCCGTATCCGGCCGCGCCCGCCGCAGACGTAAGACCCGCACGGCTGGTGAGCCCCGGACTCATCTGCGCTCTGCCCGTGCCTGCCGCCGCGCCCGTCGTAGGCATGTACTTCATGCCGCTCATGAGCGGCGTCACGGACGGCTTCTTATTTACCTCAAGCCCGGTCGCGATGACCGTGATCTGTGCCGTATCGTTCATATTTTCATCGAACTTCGCGCCGAAGATGATATTTGCCTCCTCGCCCGCAAGATCCTGCACAAAGCTTGCCGCATCGTTGGCGTCCATCAGGGAAATGTCGCCGGAAATATTGATAATGACGTGGGTCGCGCCGTTGATCGTCGTCTCCAAAAGCGGACTTTGCACTGCGAGCTTGACTGCGTCAAGCGCCTTCTCCTCGCCGTGTGCCTCGCCGATACCGATGTGTGCCAGCCCCTTGTCCTTCATGACGGTCTGCACATCCGCAAAATCCAGATTGATGAGCGCCGGAAGATTGATCAGGTCGGTAATACCCTGTACGGACTGCTGCAATACCTCGTCCGCCTTCTTCAGCGCATCCGGCATCGTCGTCCGCCGGTCGACGATCTCCAGCAATTTGTCGTTTGGAATGACGATCAGCGTGTCCACGCTCTCCTTCAGACGCTCGATGCCCGACGTCGCATTGATCATGCGCTGCTTCGCCTCAAACTTGAAAGGCTTCGTCACGACACCGACCGTGAGTATCCCCATATCCTTTGCAATGCGCGCAACGACCGGCGCCGCTCCGGTACCCGTGCCGCCGCCCATGCCGCATGTCACAAACACCATATCCGCGCCCTGGATCGACGCCGAGAGATCCTCGACGCTCTCCTCCGCCGCCTTCTGCCCGATCTCGGGCTGCGCGCCCGCGCCAAGCCCCTTTGTGAGCTTCTCTCCGATCTGGATGAGCGTCGGCGCCTTGCAGAGCGCCAATGCCTGTTTATCTGTGTTCACACCGACAAATTCCACCCCGCCGATGCTCTCGTCAATCATTCTATTTACAGCATTGTTCCCGGCGCCTCCAACGCCGATGACAATGATTTTCGCGTTATTATCTGCGCCCGTAGTCGTAATCTCCAACAAGAGTTTGTCCTCCTCACTCGTCACATACGTTTCCTAATCATATCTATGATAGTATTTCTTGAAAAAAATATCAACCCATTATTTTGTTTTTTTGCTTTTTTTAATTTTTTCAGGTTCAAAAATGATGTCCGTATTTTCGTTTGACCAATTCTCTAAATGAAGCGTTCCCTTCTTTCCCTCAAGCTGCGGAAGGATGTATTGCAGACGCATAATCTTGTCGGTCAGATAGTCCGGGCCGCCCACATTTACCGTAATCT
>CAMTZV010000411.1 GCA_947086625.1 uncultured bacterium
CAGCTCAATATCAATAAAGCGATCCGTACAGAAGGTAATCATGGAGTTGGTAAACGTCAGGGAAACAAAGGTATCTCCGGCCTCGGTTGTATACGCGGCCGCCTGTCCCCAGGCCGTATACTGGTTTTTTAAGAAGCGTACCTCCACATACTTTTCCTCATTTACAAGCCTGTCAGCCAGTTCCTTTTCCACCTGGATGACCACGGACCAGTCTTCATCCGTGGAAAGCTTGTAAACCGGATCACCGGCGGCCACCAGTCCGTTATTCACAAGATAGTTCCGCTCGTAGGTCTCCTCGTCAAAGAGCTCCGCCGTCATATCCTCCAGTTTCAGGTTTTCATAACCGTCCGTGGAGTACAGCACGATGCCGCTGTTGGCTGCGTAACGGTAATTGATAATCACCGTACCCGATGCGTCGTTTAAAGCGTCCGCGTTTTCCAGAATATTATAATTGGCCAGCTTGATGGCCGTACTCTCCATGTTATGCCGGAAATTATACACCTCGTCAAAATATCTCTGGTCAAAACCGTGCATGAAGGCAGTAATATCCGTTCTGAGCTCGGCAAGGTCGCTGTCAGAAAGAGAGTTCTCCCCATTCGACCCCGCATTGATGTAATCAGAAAGCCTTCCGGTTTCATCTACGGTATAGACAAGGTCGCCGACTGCCGTGCGTTCCCCTTCTCTGGCAAAATAATTGACATAGCCGGCGTCCTGCCCCGTCACCACCTGTTCTGTCCGAAGGGCAATTCCCTTATAAATACTGTTAGAAGTCAGTGATCCTTCCTGCACGCTGTAGCGGACAATATGATCCGTCCGAAAATACATGATCACGCAGATCACCACATAAACGAGAATCACCGCAAAAACCATCATGCCGATATTCAGATTAATGGGTTTTCTGTATTTAGTTATCTTATTTCGATTATCCGCCAATGAAGATACTCCTCTTTTTCCTTGTGCAAAGCCTGCGCAAAGAAAACCCCGGAAGAAACCTCCGAGGTTTTATGGCGCTGTTTATATTGGTTATGTACATATCAGAGGGATACAATAACATTTTTACGCATGCTTTCGGGAAGTTCACTCTCATCACGCGATACGCTGATTACGAAATCCACATGGAACTTCTCGCTGATCTTCTCAATCTTTGTGACAACCTTCTCCAGCTCATCAGCTTCCATACATGCAATTTTTAAGAAACTGTCAAAGTACATCTGCTGTAAATCATGGTCCTGAGAAATGATGCCGCAGACAAAACCGATGAACTCATCGCTGTCTGTCACCAGATAATCCGACACGTCAATCAATCTGATCTTATTATTCAGCTCGAACATATGCTTCGTGCTCTTGTCCAGATACACGACATTCCCCTGCACATCCTTGATCTCTGTGTTTACTTTATCCAGTAAATGCTTGGTCTTACCTTTTCCTTCCCTGCCTACAATAAACTGAACCATGTCGATACCCTCCTACTGTAAAATATTAAACTTCCCTGTCTCCAATTATACAGGAATTCCCCTGAAAAAACAACTACCTTATTTGATCACGGACAGCAGTTTTCCCATATCCGTGTACAGTCCCTCTCTGGACTCATCTTTCAGAATAACGGAAATATAAGGCGTGCCGCTGCTGCTTCTGGACAACAGGATCAGGCAGTGTCCCGCCGCGTTGGTTGTACCGGTTTTTCCGCCTACCACGGTTACATTTGCAGGAGCCGTATATGTGCCCCGCAGAAAAAGATTGGAGTTTTCCACTTCCAGGGTCTTCTCCGAGCCGTTCGACGCAGTATAGACCGTGCTGTAGGAATTCATCTGTATGATCTGATTAAACAGCTCGTATTTGAGCGCCTCCTGAAAAATCAGATAAAGATCATAAGCTGTCACATAATGTCCCTCTTCGGTCAGACCGTTTGGATTCATAAAATGACAGTTTGTTGCGCCGATTTCCTGCGCTTCCTGATTCATAAGCGCCACAAATTCTTCCACGGATCCCGCAACGCCCTCCGCAATCAGAATGGCAACGTCGTTACCGGAGGCAATCAAAAGAGCGTGCACCGCCTGATCCATGGTCATCTTATCTCCCGGCTTTATGCCGCAAAGCACCGCGCCCGACTCCTTCACAAGCACATTCTCGGAAGCCGTATAAATATCGTCCGGCGAGCCGTGTTTCAGCGCCACCAGCGCCGTCATAACCTTCGTCAGGCTGGCGGGATTCATTTGATTGTTCGCGTTTTTCGCATACAGCGTCTCCAGATTCTTCGTATCAAAGAGCGCCGCCGCACCCACCTGCTGCAAATCCGGGCCGCCTGCCGTCACGTCTTTTGCCGCCACACACAAATCCTTCGCAAAGGGCTCTATGGTTTCCCTGTTCGCGATATTAAAAAGCTGGTAGCTGCTGACGCTTCCCTGCTCCTCGTAAGGCATATCATATTTTGTGCCTCCGCAGCCCGTAAGCATGAGAGCCGCCGCAAGAAAAGCACAGTATCTGCTTATTCGTTTTTTCGCCGAGGCTGCTGAAAGCAGTCCTCGTAATCGAGCGTTGTATATCATTCTGTTATTCTCCGAGTTTGCCAAAGGCAAATCTCGTAATCGAGCGCAGCTCGATTTGTTATTTGTACATTTCACGCCACTCAAGGTCTCCTCTATCAAGTGATTTGATCAGAAGCTCTGCGGACGCCAGATTGGTGGCAAGCGGAATATTATGCCTGTCGCATAGCATAACCACATTGTTGACATCCGGCTCGTGAGACTTCGGATAAAGCGGATCTCTGAGAAAGATCACCAGGTCAATCTGATTATGCTCAATCTGCGCGCCAATCTGCTGGGCGCCGCCCAAATGCCCGGCCAGATACTTATGGATCGTCAGATTGGTCACTTCCTCAATCAGTCTCCCCGTCGTCCCCGTCGCATAAAGCTCATTCTTACTTAAAATTCCCCGATAAGCGATACAGAAATTCTGCATCAGTTTTTTCTTTGCATCATGTGCGATCAATGCGATATTCATTTTTGCTAACACCCCTGTCGTGTTTAAA
>CAMTZV010000412.1 GCA_947086625.1 uncultured bacterium
AAGCGCTTCCCAAAGTCAAATGAGACGTAATCCGTCACATATCCGCGGCGCAGGCGATCCCAAAAATTGCTCCCGCCCCCGCCGAGCATGAGTGCAAGCCCAAGCTTTGCGGCAGCGCTTTTCGGATGTCGAATAAGTGCGGCAAGCGCGCCCGCGACGGCGCACAAAAGCCCGCCGTTTATAAAAAGCACCGCACGCGGATGCTTTTTCAACGCGCCGAGCGCCACGCCCGGATTGTGGAACAGCCGGATATGGATGTGTCCGCCGGCGAGCCGCAGCGTGCGCCCGTCCGCAAGCCTTTGCTCCGCAATTCTTTTTAACAGGCCGTCGCCAAGAAAGACGGCGAGGGAAACCCCCGCCGTACCGCAGGCGCGCACCCCTGGCAATAACCACTCCGGCATATTCAGTGCTCCTTCATGTGATAGTCTGTATCCGCGTCGATGAGCGCGAGCATCGCGTCCGCCACCACCGGGTCGAACTGCGTGCCGCGGCCCTTTTCCACCTCCGCGCGGACGACATGCTGCGGCAAAACCTCGCGGTAGCTGCGCCTTGAGGTCATCGCGTCGTAGGCGTCCGCAACGCCGATGATGCGCGCCCACTCGGGGATCTTCTCGCCGCTCAGCCGGTCGGGATAGCCCTTTCCGTCATAGCGCTCGTGGTGCCAGCGCGCGCCGACCAAAAGCCTTGGCATCTCCGTGATATGCTCTAAAATCTCCGTACCGATCGCCGGGTGAAGCTTGATCTGCTCATACTCCTCGTCGGTCAGCCGATCGGTCTTATTGATAATGCTGCTCGGAACGCCGATCTTGCCGATATCGTGGAGCAGCCCCGCATAGTAGATCTCCCCCTGCTCCTGCTCCGATTTCCCGAGCTTTGCCGCCAGCATTCTCGCGTACTCCGCGACGCGCTGCGAATGCCCGTGCGTGTATTTGTCCTTCGCGTCGATCGTCCCCGAGAGCGTCTCCATGATCTGCGTCATGAGCCGCTCGAGCTGCTCGTTCTTCCTTTGCAGCTCCATCGTGCGCTGCTCCACATCCTGCTGGAGATCCTGCTTCTGGCTCTCCTGCGAGAGCGCCGCCGCCACCTTCTGTAAGAGCATTTCCTCCTCGACGGGCGTCTCCACATAGTCCGCGCAGCCCCGCCGAAGCACCTGGACAAGCTGCTTGGGATCCTCCTCGTCCGTCAGAAAAATGACCGGGACCGGGGCCGTGCGCGCCGCGCCCTTTAACCGGTGCAGCGCCTCGAAGCCGTCCACGTCGCCGAGCGTCTCCGCCAGAAGGATCAGATCGGGAAGATGACCCTCCAGATGCGCAAACAGCTCCGCCCCGCTTTGCACCGAATGCACTTTGTAGCGGCTGCCAAGCATCTGCTGTGCCTGTCCGCGGGAGAGCTCCTGCGGCGCCGCCACCAAAATCTCAGCCGCAAGCTCCCCCTGGTACTTTAAGCGGACGCGCTCAACGATCAGCTTTGCGGCGTCCTTCGGGTCGATGATCAGCTCCGGCGGCAGATAGGTCGCCAGAAGCCGCATGAGCATCGACTCACGCACCGGTTTTTTCAGAAAATCCGTAAAGCCGAGCCGCCTGCACTCCTCCTGCGCCTCAAAGCCGGACATGGGCGTCTGCAAAATGAGCGGTGTATCGGTATTCGGATGATCCGTCCCGCTTCTGATGCGCTCCGCGATATCGACGCCGTCCATGTCCGACATCTGGTTGTCGATAAAGATCAGATGGTACTTCTTCCTGTGCACCATGCGCAGGCATTCCTCCCCGGTATACGCCAGATCCGCCTGCACCATCGTCTGCTTGAACAGCCCCAGCATGATCTTGCGGTTCATCGGAAGATCGTCTGCCAGCAGAATGCGCGCCTTTGGCGCAACGCCCTCCAGCCGCACCGTCTGTTTTTCTTCCATTTCCTCTGTCATCTCCGTGGATTCCCGCTCTACAGCCTGCTTCTCCATTCTTCTATGATCTCCTCACATGCCTCGGTATCCAGATCGGAAACCGCCTCGCTAAGCCTCTCGAACAGCTCCGCAATCTCGCCCTCGTAGCGGAAGCCCTCCATCTCGGTGATGACCGCCTCCATGGCGTCCATATCCAGATCCTCGCCCGCATGGATCAGCTCCGCAAAAAAGTGCTGCAGCTCCTCCGTCGTCATCTCCCGGCCCGCGTCGCTTTTCTTCTCCTGCGTCCCGCACCACGGCTCTAAAATATCCTTATAAGAGTGATACTTCGAGAGAAGCGCCTCCGTCTCCTCATTGATCGTCTCGGCGTCGTTTGCATTTCCGGCCGCCTCCAGCCGCTCTGCGGCATCGGCCAGACGCATGGCCCCGATCTGCCTTGACGCGCTCTTTAAGGCGTGCACCTCAACCGTATAGCCCTTGTAGTCCTCATTTTTCCAATGGCTGCGGATAAGCGCGCATTTTTTGTCGATGACCCGGTAATACTCTTTCAGCACGCTCCAGAAGAGCTTTTCGCTGCCAAGCTTGGAAAATGCCGCCTGAATATCCAGATCGCCGATCTGCGGCAGATCCGCTTTCGCGGCGGTTTTCGGCAGAATGTCCAAAATCTCGCCCTGCTGTGCCTGTATCTTCTCCTTCGGAAGCCATTTGCGCAGCATGTTTACCATCGCCTTCAGCTCCATGGGCTTCGGGAGGAAATCGTTCAGGCCCTCCGAGAGAAACATCTCCTTCGCTCCGCCGATCGCATTTGCCGATAACGCGATGATCGGAAGAGAGGCGTACTCGGGAAAAAGCCGCCGGATCTCCTGCGTCGTCTCCACGCCATCCATCTCCGGCATCATGTGATCCATAAACACGATGTCATAAGGCGCTTCGTGCCGCAGCTTTTCGATCGCCGCCCTGCCCGAGAGCGCCGTGTCGATCTGCATATTCAAAGGCTCCAAAAGCCCCTCCGTCACCGTCAGGTTGATGGCGTTGTCGTCTACGACAAGTATACGTGCATCCGGCGCCAAAAATGTAAAATAGCGCATCTCCGCGTCAAATGCCTCCGCCACCTCCTCGATCCTT
>CAMTZV010000413.1 GCA_947086625.1 uncultured bacterium
TTACAATTTTGCAAGATGTTTCTGAAAGATTCTTATTTTTGTACAACCTTTGTACAAAGTTTTTGCACAAATGCGGCAAATGTGCTATAATATTGTGCGGCAAAAAATCAAACTATAAAGGAGCGATATTATGCATACATTTCAACCCTATCCCACAGACCTTCTTGAACTGAACCCGTTTACCAAAATCGGTACGGAATGGATGGCTGTCACCGCCGGCGACGCGAAAAAGGTAAACACCATGACTGCAAGCTGGGGGACGATCGGCGTGCTCTGGGGAAAAAATGTGGTCAGCGTCTTTATCCGCGACAGTCGCTATACGAAGGAGTTCATCGACCGGAAGGACACCTTCTCGCTGACCTTCTTCGACCCGAAGCTGAAAGCTGCCCTCAAATATTTCGGCGCCGTCTCCGGCCGCACGGAGGATAAGATTGCCGGTGCAAAAATGACTGTGGACTACGCAAAAGACGGCACGCCCTACATCGACGAAGGAAATCTCGTCCTCATCTGCCGCAAGCTCTCTGCCACCCGGATATCCCCCGACCAGTTCATCGATCCCGCCATCGACGGCGCGTGGTATAAGGACAAGGACTACCACACGATGTACGTCGCCGAGGTCACGGAGATCCTCGCGCGGTAGAGGCGGTGTGGAGGGCGGCGCGGCGATTTTCCCCGCCACCCTCCCCCGCTCACCTGCACGACGTACTGATGGACTCGATCGCCACCGCCCCGCCCCGCACAATCTCAATATTCTTAAACTTCGACCGCAGCAGCGCGATCAGCTCATTGTTGCGCCGCTCGGTGAGCATACACTCCAACAGCACGCTGTCCGTGCCGATATCCTTCACCTTCACCTCAAACACCTGCGCGAACTGGAATACCTCCGCCTTCTCCGCCGCGGAGATATCCTTCACCTTCGCAAACAAAATCTCCTTCATATGGATCGGCACGTTTGTCAGGTCGATGACCTTGATGACCTCGACCATGCAGTTTAACTGCTTTTTGATCTGCTCAAACGTCACGTCGTCGCTCGTGACGCAAATCGTCATGCGTGAGACTGTCTCATCCTCCGTCGTGCCGACCGTCAGGGACTGCAGATTGTACGATTTCCCGGAAAAAAGCCCTGACACCTTCGCCAAGACGCCGACGGTATTTTCCACGTACAGCGCAATCCATCGGTTTTTCATGCTTCGATCGATCATAATACCGCCTCCTTTACCTTAAAATCATCTCGCTCATCGGGTTCCCGCTCTTTACCATCGGAAGCACCAGCTCGTCCGTGGCGATCAGAAATTCGATCAGCGTGGGCGCATCCGTGTACTCCTTCGCCTTTGCGAGCGCGGGTGCGATCTCCTCCGGCGTGCTCACACGGATGCCGTGCGCGCCGTAGCTTTCCGCCAGCTTCACAAAATCCGGCTCGTAGGGCGGGCAGCCTTTCCCCGGCCCCTTGCAGTCCGGCGCGCAGCTCTTTCTCCTGCGCAGGCACGTCGCCGCGTAACGCTTGCCGTAAAAGAGCTGCTGCATCTGGCGCACCATGCCCAGATAGTAATTGTTTAAAATGCACACCGTAATCGGAACCTCCTCGGTTACCGCCGTCGCAAGCTCCTGCAGATTCATCTGCATCCCTCCGTCGCCGCTGATGCAGACCACATCCTTTTCGGGGCATCCAATCTTCGCGCCGATGGCCGCCGGAAAGCCGAAGCCCATTGTGCCAAGCCCGCCGGAGGTGATAAACTGCTTTTCCGGGCCGAACGCCAGAAACTGCGAAGCCCACATCTGGTGCTGCCCTACATCCGTGACCGTGATTCCGGCGTCATAGGCACGGTTGATCTCCTCCATAATCATCTGCGGAGAAAGCCCCTTGTCCACGCGCATCGCCAGCGGATTTTCCTGCTCCCACGCCGCGATCTTATCACGCCACGCCCGCGTCTTGCGGGGCTTCGCCCACTCCAGCGCCGTCTCCAGCGCCAGCCTTGCGTCGGATACGACCGGGACATCCACTACGACGTTGCGGGAGATCGACGCCGTCGCGATATCGATGTGCACGATCTTCGCATTGGGCGCAAACTCCTCCAAATCCCCGGTGATGCGGTCGTTAAAGCGCGTTCCGATGGAAAAGAGCACGTCGCACTCGCTGACCGCCTTGTTCGCCGCATATCTGCCGTGCATGCCGCAGTTACCCACATACAGCGGATGCCCGGCCGGCATCACGCCCTTGCCCATCACGGTCGTCACGACGGGCACATGCGTCTTTTCCGCAAAGCGGCACAAAAGCTCCTCGGCGCCTGCGATGTGGACGCCGCCGCCCGCGAGAATGAGCGGCCTGCCCGCCGCGTGCAGAAGCTTGTACGCCTTCTTGAGCTGACCGATATGCACGGACGTATTCGGCTTATAGCCGCGGATTGCCACCTTTGCGGGGTACTCCGCGTCGCCGGAGGCATTCTGGATATCCTTCGGCAGATCGATGAGCACGGGCCCGGGCTTTCCGGTCTGCGCGATATAAAACGCCATTTTCAGGATTTTCCCCAGATCGGCGCGGTCGCGCACCGTCACGCCGTACTTGGTGATGCTGCGCGTCATGCCGACGATATCAACCTCCTGGAACGCATCGTTGCCGATGAGAGAGAGCGGCACCTGCCCGCTGATGACGACGAGCGGGATGCTGTCATAGTGCGCGTCAGCAAGCCCGGTGACGATGTTCGTCGCGCCGGGGCCGCTCGTGACGATGCACACGCCCACCCGCCCGGTCGCGCGCGCGTACCCTTCCGCCTCATGGATGAGCGCCTGCTCATGCCGCGGCAGCACGAGACGGATATCCTGTGCCTTGTACAGCTCGTCGAAAACGTCCGTGATCATGCCGCCGGGGTAGCCGAACACCGTGTCCACGCCCTCCTCGCGCATCGCCTTGACAACCAGCTTTTTTCCGGTAATATCCATAAGTATCATCTCCTGTCGTTATTTTTTCCTTCTCTCATACTTCAAAAAATGATAGATCAGATCAAAATACGTCTGCTCCTCACTCT
>CAMTZV010000414.1 GCA_947086625.1 uncultured bacterium
TGCTTCCAGCCGCCCATATGCGCGAGGATGACGTGTGTCGGATGGAGCGTGTCCACCATTTGCTTTGCGTGCATTGGCGAACAGTGCACCGGCTCGGGATAGCCGATGTCGACGCCGGCGTGAAGCGTCGTGTAGAGCCCGAGGCTCTCCGCCTCCGCGATGATGTTTAAGATGGCGGGGTCGTTCGCGCAGCAGTTCTGATAGTCGGGGTGGAGCTTGATGCCGAAAAAGCCGTTGTCCTTCAGCCAGCGAAGCTCGCGTTTGTATTCCGTATATTCCGGGTGCATTGCGCCAAAGGAGATGACGCCGGTCTGTAAAAAGGAGGCGTTTGTCTCGAGCGCGCGGCGGTTGATCTTCTCGACCTGCGCGGGGTTTGTGGCGACGGGCAGCACGACGGAGACGTCCACGCCGTCGCGCGCCATGGCTTCGATCAGCCCCTGCATGGTGCCGTTTGTGTGTGCCGGGATGTGTGCCCGTGCGCTCAGCTCGCGGATGGCGGCGGGTGCGATTTTATCCGGGAATGTGTGCGTGTGAAAATCGATTAGCATGAAAAATTCCTTCTTTCTGTCATAGTAGTCTGTCGTAGTAGTCTGCCATAGTAACCGGTTCTGGCAGCTGTTATTTGCGGATGCTGCGCATCCCCGTCCAATAGTTTACCCCAAATGGACGCCGGGGGCAAGTTTGGATTGTACGAAAAAAAATACTGGACAAATAATATTCTGAATGATATGATACCCATAACTTAACAAAATTAAGCGGAACAAAGGCGTTTCAACCAAGGGGTTGGCACGTCTTTTTTTTCGTTTGCACAGGCCCGCACAAGGGAATTTGCTGCTGGCGCAGCATGCGGGCCGCGCGGCGGGCGTGGGAAAAATCGTTACTGTTCACACCGTGACCAGCAACGAAAAATCTTCCCTGCCCGATTGCAGCGGGATATCCCCGCATGCCTGAAAAAAGGATGAGGTGATCAGTGATGAAAAAGCAGCTTGACAGTGTGGATCGGAAAATTTTACATATTTTGCAGAAGAATGCGCGGACGTCCTTAAAGGATATCGCGTCGCAGGTGTATCTGTCCTCCCCGGCGACTTCGGCGCGCATCGACCGGCTGGAGCAGGAGGGCTACATTCTCGGCTATCACATGTGCGTCAACAAGGAAAAGCTCGGAAACCGCATCCGCGCCTTTGTGAACGTGCAGGTATCGCCGGGAAAGAAGGACGCCTTTTTAGAGCTGGCGCGCTCGTGCAACAATGTCATTGAGTGCAGCTGCATTACGGGGGACGACGCGATGCTGCTGGAGGTCGCTTACTCCGATACGGGCGAGCTGGAATCGTTTGTGTCACAGGCACAGAAATACGGAAAGACGCAGACGCAGATCGTATTTTCGACGGTGATCGAGCACCGCGAAATCTCGCCGCTCATCGGCGAGACGGCGTAGCAGTTTGGCCCAGGACTTTGCAGAGTTTTTCGTTCCCCCTTTCTTTTTGCGGGAGAAACGGCTATACTGGAAGCTGATACCGGTTGTTGCAAAGAGAGGGGCGGATATGGACGATCAGATACGGGCGGCACTTCCGGCGGCCTTTGCGGCGCGGATGAGGGAGAGCCTTGGAGCGGAGGCGGAAGCGTTTTTTGCGAGTTTCGAGACGCCGCGGGCGTATGGCCTGCGGTACAATCCGCTGAAAGCAGAGCGGGAACAGTTTGAAAGGATCATGCCGTTTTCGCTGGCGCGCGTGCCCTGGGCGTGGGAAGGCTATTATTATGAGGAAGCGCAGAGGCCGGGCAGGCATCCGTTTCACGAGATGGGGCTTTACTACATCCAGGAGCCGAGCGCGATGTGCGTGGCGGCCGTGGCGGACCCGCAGCCCGGGGAGCGGGTGCTCGATCTGTGCGCCGCGCCGGGCGGAAAGTCGACGCAGCTCGCCGGGCGGATGGCGGAGCAGGGGCTTCTCGTGTGCAACGAGCCGGCAGCGGGCCGCGCGAAGATCCTCGCGCAGAATATCGAGCGGATGGGCATAAAAAATGCGGTGGTCTTAAATCATACGCCGCAGGAGCTGGAGCCGCGCTTTCCGGCGTTTTTTGACAAAATCGTCGTGGACGCGCCCTGCTCCGGCGAAGGGATGTTCCGCAAGGAGGAGGCGGCGCCAGGCGAGTGGTCGCCGGACAATGTCGCGCGCTGCGCCGTGCGCCAGCGGGAGATTTTGGCGAGCGCGGAGCGGATGCTTCGCCCGGGCGGGACTTTGGTCTACTCCACCTGCACGTTCGCGCCGGAGGAAAACGAGGAGATGATCGACTGGTTTCTGGCGGAATATCCTGCGTTTCATCCGGTGGCGATCGACGCGGCCGCGTCTGGCATGTCCGGTGGCGGGCGTGAGGGCACGGCGCGTATTTATCCGCACAGGCAGCGCGGCGAGGGGCATTTTGTCGCGAAGCTGCGAAAGGGCGGCGCGCTTACGGGGCCGGGCTTTTCTTTGCGCGAAGCCGCCCACGGACGGCCGCGGACAAAAAAAGAAGCCGCCGTAAAGGAGCAGGAGGCGTGGCGGCTGTATGAGCAGTTCGCGCGGGAGACGCTTACCGTGCAGCCGTGCGGGAGGCGTCTGGCCTTCGGCGATCAGCTTTATCTCGTGCCGGAGGGGATGCCGGACCTGAAAAGCTTAAAGGCACTGCGCCCGGGGCTGCACCTTGGGACGGCCAAAAAGAACCGCTTTGAGCCGTCGCACGCGCTGGCGCTGGCCCTGCGGGCGGATCAGGTTTCACAGAGCTTTGAGACAGAGGAGCCGGAAAAATATTTGCGGGGCGAGACGCTTTCCTGCGACGCGCCGCTTTCCGGCTGGACGCTCGTGACGTACCGGGGCTTTCCGATGGGCTGGGGCAAGGCGGCCCGGGGCGTGATGAAAAACCACTATCCGAAGGGCCTTCGGGTGAACTGGTGAGCAATCAGAAAAGGGCTTCGCGTGATGCGAAAGCCCTGTTATTTTTTGTCGGAGCCGACCCGGATTCCGTGGAAGCTTACGACTCCTTGTCTTGA
>CAMTZV010000415.1 GCA_947086625.1 uncultured bacterium
AGGCCGACGGCTGCCCTCACTGGCGTATATCGGGTGAACGGTCCATGCCAGGAGTGTATGGATGCTATTCCGGGGAAAGGAGCTGTAGTACGAATGAGTGGAAAAAAGGGTTTGGCGGTCTGGGCTGTGGTCTGTCTTTGCGCGGTACTCACGGGATGCAGCGGCGTAAAGCAGGAGGAGCAGCCCAAAAGCATCAAGATCGGCGTGACGGTGTACGACCAGTATGACACGTTTGTGTCACAGCTCATAGAGAAATTCAACGTGTATGCCGGGGAGAAGGAGACGGAGACGAAGACGGCGATCAACATTGAGCTGTACAATGCGGCAAACAGCCAGACGACGCAGAACGGACAGGTACAGACGATGCTCGAGGACGGCTGCAACGTGATCTGTGTAAATCTCGTCGACCGCACGGAGCCGACGTCGATCATTGATATGGCCGAGAAGCGCGGCGTGCCGGTTATCTTTTTTAACCGGGAGCTGGTGGAGGAGGATTTGGAGCGCTGGGATCAGCTCTACTATGTCGGCGCGAAGGCGTTCGAGTCCGGCATCATGGAGGGCGAGATTGCGGCGGAGGTGTTCCGGAGCAGTCCCGGGGCGGACAAAAACGGCGACGGCGTGTTTCAGTATATTGTACTGGAGGGCGAGGCCGGGCATCAGGACGCCATCGTGCGCACGGAATACTCGGTTTCGACGATCATTGACAGCGGCGTGGAGGTGGAAAAGCTCAGCTACGCCATCGCAAACTGGAACCGCGCGCAGGCGCAGACAAAAATGTCGCAGATGCTCGGTGAGTTCGGCGCGGCCATCGAGCTTGTGATCGCCAACAACGACGACATGGCGCTGGGCGCGGTGGACGCGCTGAAGGCGGCAGGCGTCCGTCAGGATCAGTGGCCCGTCATCGTCGGCATCGACGGCACGGATGTGGGCCTTGAGGCGGTCAAAAACGGGGAGCTGGCGGGGACGGTGTACAACGATAAGGAGGGGCAGGCGCTTGCAATGTTAAATCTCGCCTATGAGCTATCGGTCGGCGGGAGCCTCTCAAAGCTCGCGCTCGAGGACGGAAAATACATTCGCCTGCCCTATGCAAAGATCGGCCCGGGGGACGTGGCGCAGTATGAATAACGACGAAAAATGCGCTTGACAAACAGAGGTTACAGTTGTATCCTATAGGAGAGGGTACATCTGTAACCTCTTTGCGCGCAAAAAAATACAGAACATGTAAGAAGGAACGTAAGAGAAAGCGGCACGGCCGGGAGGGTACGGGCCGGATCGCAGGGTTTGATGAGAGACGGGAGGAACAAATATGTCGGGACCGGAGGAAAAGGTAACGGATGCGGAGCTGGAAGTGATGCAGGTATTGTGGGAGGCGACGGGGCCTCTGACGCTGGCGCAGGTGAAGGCGGCGCTTCCCGGGCGAAACGGCGACACGACAAAGACGCTTCTGCGCCGCCTGTGCGAAAAGGGCGCGGTGGGGCAGGAAAAGCGGGAGGTTTACTATTACCATCCGCTCGTCGGGCGCGAGGAGCTCGGGAGCTACCGCACCGGGCGGCTGATCGAAAAGCTCTACCGGGGGAGCGCAAAGGAGCTTGTGGCGTCGCTTGTGGCGCATGAACAGCTCGGGGCGCAGGACGTGGAGGAGCTGCGGGCAATGTTTGCGGAATTATCGAAGGAGGAAGGCAAATGACAGATTTTCTGGTTCGGCTGCTGCAGATGAGCGTGGCGGGCTCGCTGGTCGCGGCGCTTTTGATGTTTTGGCGGCGGATCTTAAACGAAGCGGCGATTCACGCCGCCTTTTACTACATGTGGCTGCTCGTGCTGCTGCGCCTGTGCGTGCCGTTTGGCGTCACACTCTCGCTGCCGGCGCCCGCGGGGTATGCGCCGCAGGCTGCTTTGAGTTCTCCGGCACAGGAAGCTGCGGGGCAGGAAAAAGCCCCGGATAATGAGACGGCACCGGGCGCTTCGGCCGCCGCTGCACCGTCTGACACCCCGGACGCTGCGCCGCAGGAGGCGGCCTTGTCCCGTCCGGATGCGCCGCGGGAGGCGCGCGGTGCATCTGATCTCCTGCGCGCGCCGTTTTTGTGGCTGCTCGTGTGGGGCGCGGGCGCGGTATTTTGTCTGGGGCGGTATGGAATCGGCTACGCCCGTTTTGTAAACGCCGTGCGAAAAAGCGCCCTTCCCGCGTCGCCGCAGGCGCAGGGCGTCCTGTGGGGTTTCCATGCGCATGGGCGGGTCGGACTGGTCGAGTGCCCGTTTGTGGCGACGCCGATGCTCATCGGAGTCGTGCGGCCCGTCATCGTCCTGCCCGCAGGCATTACGGACAAAGGGCGGCTTTCAGACATCCTCATGCACGAGCTCGTCCATGCGCGCCGCCGCGACCTGCTCTACAAGTGGTTTGCGGTTGTGGTGACAAGCCTGCACTGGTTCAATCCGGTCATGATCCTCGTGCGCCGGGAGATCGGGCGCGCGTGCGAGCTCTCGTGCGACGATGCGCTCATGCGTGGCATGGACGCGGCCGGGCGCAGGCATTACGGCGAAACGCTACTGGAGCTGGCGGCGGCTGCGCCGGCGGGGCTGGGGCTGCTTGCGACGACGCTGTGTGAGGAAAAACGGCAGTTAAAGGAGCGGCTCGTCTCGATCGCGGGCTACCGGAAAAGGGGCGCGGGCGCGGCGCTCGTCTGCGTGTATGTGGCGGTTTTTCTGGGCGGCTGCGCGATGGTTTCCGGGGCGGATGTGTCCGGGCAAAGCGGGCAGAAGGAAGCGATGCGTGAGGGCCCCGGCGCGCCGGGCGTGGAGGTATCGTATGATTCAAAGCCAGAGGTGTCCGACGGGGAGGCGGGTGCAAGCCCTGCGGATGTGCCGCAGGACGATCCGGACGGCGGCACGGCTGCGCGCGGGCAAAAGGTCAGGGAAATGCTGCGAAAAGCCATGTGCGGGGAACAGCCGATTCTGTGCACGAACGGCGAGAACGCCCCGGTTCCCGTGGAAATCGATCAGGTGGCATCGCTTTTTGAACCAG
>CAMTZV010000416.1 GCA_947086625.1 uncultured bacterium
AGCGCATTCCGCTTGACGGCGTTGTGGTGGAGGGCGAATCGATGATTGACACAGCGGCGCTGACCGGGGAATCCGTACCACGCCGGGCATCGGTGGGCGACGATATCATCAGCGGCTGCGTCAACGGAAGCGGCACACTGAAGGTGCGCACGACAAAAGAGTTTGACGATTCAACCGTGGCGCGGATTTTGGAGCTGGTGGAAAATGCGAGCAGCAAAAAGGCGCATGTCGAGAACTTTATTACGCGTTTTGCACGTTACTATACGCCGGTGGTGACAATCGGCGCGGTTCTGCTGGCATTCGTGCCCCCGATCGCGCTATTCATCGGCGGCGTGGGCAGCTTTGGAGCACTGTTCGGGACGTGGCTGTACCGCGCGTGTACGTTCCTCGTGATCTCGTGTCCCTGCGCGCTTGTGATCTCTGTGCCCCTGGGCTTTTTCGGCGGCATCGGCGCGGCGTCCAGGATCGGTGTGCTCGTGAAGGGGAGTAATTATCTGGAGGCGGTATCCGAGATGGATACGATCGTGTTCGACAAGACCGGAACGCTGACAAGGGGCGAGTTTAAGGTGACAGAGGTGTTACCGGAGGGGATGTCAGAGGAGGCTCTGTTAGAGCTGGCGGCACTCGGCGAGGGCTATTCCACGCATCCGATCGCGGCCTCCATCCGGGCAGCATACAAAAAAGCGCCGGATATGGAGCGCGTGCAGGATACAAAAGAGCTTTCGGGCCACGGGATACAGACCGTGATCGACGGGAAGGAGGTGTGCCTTGGCAACGCGAAACTCATGGAATCTTTGAAAATTCCCTTTACAAAATGTGAAAGTGCAGGTACAGTAGTGTATGTGGCTTTAGAGCAGACATTTGCGGGGACGATCGTGATCGCTGATACGATAAAGGAAGGCGCGGCGCAGGCGCTGGCCGCGATGAAGCGCATCGGCGTGCGAAAGACCGTGATGCTGACCGGAGATCGGAAGGAAGCGGCGCAGGCAGCCGCGCGGGAGCTTGGGCTGGATGAGGTGCATTTCGAGCTTCTTCCTGCCGATAAGGTGGCGAAGGTCGAGGAGCTTTTGAAGAGGGAGCAGGGGAAGGCAAAGCTCGCCTTCGTCGGCGACGGCATCAACGACGCGCCGGTGCTCTCCCGGGCGGATATCGGCATTGCGATGGGCAGCATGGGCAGCGACGCGGCGATCGAGGCGGCGGACGTGGTGCTGATGGACGACGATGTACGAAAAATCGCGTCGGTTGTACGCATTGCGCGAAAAACGCTTCGTATCGTGAAGCAGAATATCGTCTTTGCACTGGCGGTGAAGTTTGCGGTGCTCGTCCTCGGCGCGACCGGGCATGCCGGCATGTGGGCGGCGGTTTTCGCGGATGTGGGCGTGTCGGTGCTTGCGATTCTGAACTCTATGCGCACATTGCGCGGGAATTGATGGCAGAGGCCGTGACTGTACACCGGTTGTACGGTGAAAAAGAATCTCGCAGGGCGGGATTCTTTTTTCGTGGGCGGAGGCAGGCGGGCCTGCAGGGAGAAATCAGATTTGATTACAGAGGTGGATTGTGCGTTTCAGAGAAAAATTTATCGGGGATAAAAAATTTTATGCGATGGTGCTGGCGGTTGCGGTGCCGATCATGCTGCAAAACGGGCTGACAAACGTGGTCAGCCTGCTGGACAATATGATGGTCGGTCGCGTCGGGACAGACCAGATGTCGGGTGTATCCATCGTCAATCAGTTGATCTTTATTGTGAACCTGAGCATGTTTGGCGGCATGGCCGGGCCGGGCATTTTTACGGCACAGTATTTCGGCAAGAAGGACGAGAAGGGTGTGCAGGATATTTTCCGCATCAAGTTTATGATCGGACTTGTGCTGGCAGCGGCCGGGATTGCGATATTCTGGCTGTTTGGCGAGCCGCTTATCGGGATGTTTCTGCACGAGGGGGACGCCTCCTTAAGCATCGAGGCCACGATGGGCTATGCGAAGGGGTATCTTCGGATTATGCTGATCGGCCTTGTTCCCTTTGCCGTTTCCCAGTGCGTCTCAAGCACGCTGCGGGAGTGCTCGCAGACGGTTGCGCCGCTGATCGCCAGTATGGCGGCGGTTGTGGTGGACCTCGTGTTCAACTACATCCTGATCTTCGGAAAGCTCGGCGCCCCGGCGCTCGGCGTGGAGGGAGCGGCGATCGCGACGGTCATGTCCCGGTTTGTGGAGTGCTTCTTTCTGATCGGCTGGACGTGGAAGAAAAAGGTACAGTACGGGTTTATCACCGGCCTTCTGGCGAAAACGAGGATCGAGGGACTTTTGTGGAGGCAGTCGATTGTCAAGGGGCTGCCGCTGCTCATCAACGAGTTTTTGTGGTCGCTGGGCGTGACGATGCAGGTGCAGTGCTATTCGACCCGCGGGCTCGAGGTCGTGGCGGGCTTAAACATCTGCAACACGCTCAATAACGTGTTTAATATCGCGTTTCTGGCGATGGGAAATGCGGTGGCGATCATCGTCGGCCAGATGCTCGGCGCGGGCAGGATGGAGGAGGCAAAGGAGACGGATACGAAGCTTTTGTTCTTTTCCTCCGCAATGTGTGTCGGAATCGGTGCGGCAATGGCGCTGTTTGCTCCGTTCTTTCCGCAGTTTTATAACACGACGTCCGTGGTGCGGCAGATCGCGACGAGCTTTCTGTGGGTGATGGCGTTTATCATGCCGTTTCACTCGCTCACGAACGCGTCCTATTTTACGCTGCGCGCGGGCGGATGCACCGGAGTTACGTTCGTGTTTGACAGTGTGTTCATGTGGTGCGTCGTTGTACCGCTGGCGTTTGTGCTCTCACGGTTTACTACGCTTGCGGTCGTTCCGATGTACATGCTTGTGCAGAGCATGGAGCTTCTCAAATGCTGCATCGGCGTTTTTCTTGTAAAAAAGGGCGTCTGGCTGCGGAATCTGGTATAGCGATTGTAACGATTTAGCCCGCGCCATTCGCAGAGGCGCCTGCGGCGCTTTCCCGCTGCTGACGCAGCTA
>CAMTZV010000417.1 GCA_947086625.1 uncultured bacterium
CAACGTTAAACTGCATATGCATGCCCTTCTCGTCGAAGAACGTGCGGATGTAGGAGGAAAACTTCTGCAGGCCCTCCTCGCCCGCCAGCGCCGACGGATGGAACTTCTGATTAAAGAGCGTGCCGTTGGAGGCGATGCCGTGGTCGATCTTTGCCACGGAGTTTGCAGTCGCGGTCGGCCCCTTGATGTCTCTGCCCTGCATCGGGCCGACGCCGTCCGCTACCGGGGTGTTCGCGAGCCTGCCGTCCGGCGTCGCCCCGGTCTGCCGTCCTAAGGGCACATTTGCGGATACCGGGTAAAGCCCCGCCTGATACATGCCGCCGCGCGGGTTTTTGTACTGCTCCAGCGGCCTTGTGTACGCGTAGGACGCACGGCGCGCCATCATGTCCGCCTCGTCGTCGTCGTTGCCGTACTTGGGCGCCTGCGCGATGAGCGATAAAATCTCGTCGTAGCGCTGCTGTGTGGCCGAATCCGGGCGCTGCGCGGCGATCGTCTGTGCGATGACCGCTACCTCCTTTTCGCCGACCGTCTGGCCCGCCGCCAGCATCGACGCGACGATCTGGCCCGAGAGCTCCTCCATGCGCATCGTGCTAAGGCCCCTGCCGAAGTTATTCTCCAGGGCATCCTTCATCTCCGCCATCGTCACGGTCTTTTTGTCATATACCAGATCCTTGATCGCGAGCATGGAATCTGCCACGTTCGCGATGCCAAAGCCCTGCGGCCCGGTGAAATTGTAGATCGCGCCGCCCTCCTGCAGCGTCTTTCCGCGTCCGATACAGTCATCGATCATCGTCGACTGGAACGGCAGCGGCATACGCGTCGCATGCGCGTTGTCAATGCAGTTGAGCGCGTTGACCATGACCGCAATAAAGTAATTCATCTGTTTTTCATAAGCCGCGTAGAACTCCTCGAAGGTAGCCATCTGCGTGACGTCTCCGGTTTGCAGACCGACCTTCTCGCCGTTCTCGTAGCCGTTGGAAAATACCATCTCCAGCGGGCGGCACATATTGAAGAACGCCGCGTCATGCCAGCCGTCCGTCTTGCCCGCCTTCTGCGGCTCCACACAGCCGATGATATTGTAGGTACGCGCGTCCGCAAGCGTCACCCCGCGGCTCATGAGCGCCGGAATGATAACCTCATCATTATAAAATGCAGGAAGCCCGATTCCTGTGCGCGCCAGCCGCGACGCCTTGATGATAAACGCGTCGGGCGTCTTGTTCCAGATGCGCACGGACAGCGACGGCTGCGGCAGCATGACATGCATACTCGCCTCCAGACACATGAACGAGAGATCGTTCGTCACATCCATGCCCTCCTCGTCCTGACCGCCCGCGATCAGGTTCTGGAACAGGCTGTAGCCGGCAAACCCGTCGGCACTCGCCTCGTCACGGCACTTGTTTAAATCATTTAACTTGATCCAGATGCAGTCCAAAAGCTCCTGCGCCGCTTCGCGCGTGATCTTCCCTGCATCGAGATCCTTCTTATAATAAGGGTACATATACTGGTCAAAGCGTCCGGGCGAGATGGAGTGTCCGCTCGACTCGGTCTGCAGCAACTCCTGCACGAACCAGAACGACTGGCACGCCTCATAAAAGCTCTCCGCGGGCTTCGCGGGAACCTTCGCACAGTTGTCCGCGATGACGAGCAGCTCCGCACGGCGGGCGGGGTCGGTCTCCTTCGCCGCCTCCTCCTTTGCCAGCGCCGCGTAACGCTTCGCGTATGTAATCGCGGCCTCGCAGCTCATCTTCGCAGCGACAAGGAACGTGTGGTGCGTTGCATAGTCGGGCGCGCACAGCGTCAGCTTTTCAAGCTCCGCGTCGATCTTCGCGATAATGCCCTCAAAGCCGATCGCGAGAACCTCCTCGTACTTCACCGTAAAGTGCCCGATCCCGTTGTAGAAATAGTTGCCCGGCGTGAAAATGTTGTGCTTCATCGCCATTAAAGCCTCCGGCGCCATCATGGACGTCGCAAGCTCGCTCGTCGTCTTCCCCTCCCAATACCGGTACGCCTCGTGCAGACGCCGCTTCGTATCCTCCGCGATGTAAAACGGGTCGGCCTCGCGCGTCGCAACGGTGTCATACTCCGCCTCCATCCACGCGTAGGAATACTCGGGAAACATCTGACAGCCCCGCGGCGCGATGGCATTGCTGCCGACGATCAGCTCCATCGGCCGGATCACCATCGGAAGCTTCTCACAGATCGCCTTGAACGCCTTCGCGCGGCGCAGCACGATCGGGTCATTCTCCGTCTGGCGGTAGCTCTCGGTCACAATCTCCGCGCGGTCTGCCTCGATCACCGGAAGCTCGGCGAATAAATAATCGATCATCTTGTCAATGCGGGGCGATTTCGCGATCTCCCCGTCAAAATACTGTCTCGGCATAATAGTCCCCTCCACATTTTTCTATACGCATTTGCATCTGAAACCAGTATAACACAACGGAAAAGAAAAAACCACATATTTTTCTGCCTTTTTGTGGTTTTTTCTGTTTTAATGTTGTTTTTTGCAAGATTACTGTTTTGTTTTATGTTCCTTATCGTATTTTGATATGAGTATCGTGCGCACCCACTGCGGGTCGTTGCGGTAGTGCTGCTGCACGTAGCTGACATATTCCTGTCTTGTCATATCCTGTATATTTTTCTTCTCCCCCAAAGTATCAATCCCCTTTTTCCTTCGTTTTTCTTCATTATAAAAATGCGGTCGGCACGCACGCCGTCACTTACCCCCTGCAACCGACGAATGGTAGCCCTGCTTCTTCACGCTGCCCTCCATGTCACGCTTTGCAAGCTCCTGGGAGGACGCTGTCTTCAGGTCGGCCAGAAGCTTCTGCAAAAGCTTATCCGCCTTCACCTCGTCGTACTCCTCCAAAAGAGCGATCGATTCATCTGCGATGCGGAACACGTAGCTTCCAATCTCATACTTTTGCAGCTCCTTTAGCTTTTCGATCGCGTCCTTGCGCTTGAAGTTTGCCAGATCGTCCACCACATAAAGGATGCGG
>CAMTZV010000418.1 GCA_947086625.1 uncultured bacterium
GGAGAAAGAACCGAAGGTTCTGCCCAGCCGTTATCCGAATCTGCTTGTAAACGGCACGACCGGTATCGCGGTAGGTATGGCGACAAATATTCCTCCGCACAATCTGAGGGAAACGATCGCAGCTGTCGTGAAGATCATAGACAACGAGATCAAAGGGAAGGATACACAGATCGAGGAGCTTTTATCGATCGTAAAGGGCCCCGATTTTCCAACCGGAGGAATGATCCTCGGGACGGCAGGCATTGAGGAGTCCTACCGCACCGGGAGAGGAAAGATCCGCGTCCGGGCGGTCACCGATATTGAGCCGATGAACAACGGAAAAAACAGGATCGTTGTCACCGAGCTCCCGTACATGGTAAACAAGGCCCGTCTGATCGAAAAGATTGCCGAGCTTGTAAAGGAAAAGCGCATCGACGGGATCACGGATCTGCGTGACGAGTCGGATCGGCAGGGTATGCGTATCTGTGTGGAGCTGCGCAAGGATGTCAATCCGAACATTGTGTTAAATCAGTTATTTAAGCACACACAGATGCAGGACACATTCGGCGTCATTATGCTCGCGCTCGTGAACAATCAGCCGAAAATCCTGAATCTGTATGAGACCTTAAACTATTATCTGCTTCATCAGAAGGATGTTGTCACAAGGCGCATTAAATATGAGCTGAACAAGGCAAAGGAGCGCGCCCACATTTTGCAGGGCTTACTGATTGCGCTCGATCATATCGACGAGGTTATCAGCATTATCAGAAGCAGCCAGACGACAGCGGAGGCGAAGGGGCGTCTGATCGATCGCTTTGCCCTCTCGGACGCACAGGCACAGGCGATTGTTGATATGCGTCTTCGCACATTGACCGGTCTGGAGCGCGGGAGACTTCAGGCAGAATACGATTCGCTCATGAAGCAGATTGAGGAGCTAGAGGCAATTTTGGCAGACAATGCAAAGCTTCTGGGAGTTATCCGTACGGAGATCCTTGCAATTTCCGATAAATACGGGGACGAGCGCAGGACATCCATCGGCTTTGACGAATTTGATATTTCCATGGAGGACATGATACCGGTTACAAACACGGTTATCACGATGACAAGGCTTGGCTACATCAAGCGCATGAGTGTTGACAATTTTAAGGCGCAGAACCGCGGTGGCAAGGGTATCAAGGGCATGGAGACGATTGAGGATGATTACATCGAGGAGCTTTTGATGACGACCTCACACAATTACCTCATGTTTTTCACAAATTTTGGCCGTGTTTACCGGATGAAGGCGTATGAGATACCGGAGGCAGGCCGCACGGCGAGGGGGACGGCGATCATCAACCTGCTGCAGCTGCTTCCGTCCGAAAAAATTACGGCGGTCATCCCGATTAAGGATTACAGCGACCATGAATTTTTGTTTATGGCGACACGAAAAGGGCTTGTAAAGAAAACCTCGATTACCGAGTACGGAAATATCCGTAAAAACGGCCTGGCCGCCATCAATCTGCGCGAGGACGACGAGCTGATCGAGGTTAAGAAGACAGATAATACGAAAGATATCTTTCTCATCACAAAATATGGGCAGTGCATCCGCTTCCATGAAACGGATGTGCGAAAAACCGGCCGCGCTTCCATGGGTGTGATCGGCATGAACCTTGCGGACGGGGACGAGATCGTCGGGATGCAGCTCGATTCACAGGGCGAGGCGCTCATGATCGTGTCAGAGAAGGGTCTTGGAAAATGCACGCTCATGAGCGAGTTTACCGCGCAAAACCGCGGCGGAAAGGGTATTAAGTGTTATAAAATTACCGAGAAAACCGGAAATATTGTCGGTGTGAAGGCGGTGGACCCGAAGGATGAAATGATGCTGATTACAACGGAAGGGATTATTATCCGTATCCATGTGAGCGGAACGGCGCTGCTTGGGCGCATTACCTCAGGCGTGAAGCTCATGGATTTAAAGAACGACGTGACGATTGCAAGCATTGCGAAGGTGCGCGAGGATAAATCTCTGATTCAGGGCGAAGAGGAAGCTTCGGAAGAGGAGAAGGAACAGGAGCAGTAATCAGATACAGAAAAAAGGAGCCACACTATGAGAAGCATTCATACAGATCAGATCATTTCAGAGATACGTGAAATGTGCATTGATGCAAATCTTGTGCTCTCGGAAGACATGAAACAGGCGATTTCTGACGGGGCGCGGGATGAACAGTCGCCGGTGGGGCAAAGGATTTTCGGGCAGCTTGAAGAAAATATGAAAATCGCTGCCTCAGAAAAGATACCGATCTGTCAGGATACCGGAATGGCGGTTGTCTTTGTGAAGCTCGGTCAGGAGGTTCATATAGAAGGGATGAATCTCGAGGATGCCATAAATGAGGGGATACGCCGGGGTTATGTGGACGGATATCTGAGAAAATCGGTTGTCGGCGATCCGATTTTGCGGGAAAATACAAAGGATAACACGCCGGGCATCATCCATTATGACATCGTACCCGGAGACAGGCTTGAGATTACCGTTGCACCGAAAGGCTTTGGCAGTGAAAATATGAGTCGGATCTTTATGCTGAAGCCTGCGGACGGCATTGAGGGCGTAAAACATGCAATTCTTACGACCGTAAAGGAGGCCGGGCCGAACGCCTGTCCTCCGATGGTCGTTGGCGTGGGCATCGGAGGAGATTTTGAAAAATGTGCAATCCTCGCAAAGAAAGCTTTGACGCGCCCCGTAGGCGAGCATTCCGGAATTTCTTATGTGAAAGAGCTCGAGAAAGAAATGCTTGAAAAGATCAATGGACTTGGCATCGGTCCGGGCGGACTTGGAGGTACGACGACGGCGCTGGCCGTTCACATCAACACATATCCGACACATATCGCCGGGCTTCCGGTGGCGGTCAATATCTGTTGTCACGTAAACCGGCATGTGACGAGGATTTTGTAATAGTTAGTGTAGTGTCTCATTGATATCTGTCAAAACTCCGCAGGATGATTTTTCATCGGCAAGGCGTTTGAGGGAGGCG
>CAMTZV010000419.1 GCA_947086625.1 uncultured bacterium
AGGGGTTTGATTTTCAAATCGAAAAGGGAGAGGTGTTTTCCCTGCTCGGCGTCAACGGAGCGGGAAAAACGACAGCGCTCGAATGTATCGAGGGCTTGAAGAAATACGACGGCGGTACGATTACCGTAAACGGGAAAACGGGGATTCAGCTGCAATCGTCGTCTCTGCCCGCCCATATCAGGCCAATGGAGGCGGTCAGGCTGTTTGCAAAATGGAATGGCACGAAGATCGACGACGCGATGCTTCAATCGCTTGGCGTCGGAGAGATTGAAAAGAGGCAGTATCACCAGCTTTCGACAGGGCAGAAGCGGCGGCTGCATCTCGCCCTTGCGCTGACCGGCGATCCGGATATTATTTTTCTCGACGAGCCGACAGCGGGGCTCGATGCCATGGGCAGGCTTTCGCTTCACGGGCAGATCCGGGCGCTCAAAGCACAGGGAAAAACCATTGTCCTGGCAAGCCATGATATGGCGGAGGTGGAAGCGCTGTGCGACCGTATCGCTATTTTAAATCACGGGGAAATTGTCTTTTGCGGCACGGCCGCGGAGCTTACGGACAGGGTTGGGAAAAAATATTTTATCCATATCAAAACGCAGGACGGGGAGCGCACGTTTGAGACGGACAATATTGAAGACACGCTGCTCTCCCTGCTCGGCGAGGTGAAACAAAAGGGGACGCATGTGCTGGATATCAGGGTTGACCGCGGCACACTGGAACAGCATTTTTTGGAAATGACAGGGAGGGAAGTACAATGAGCGGGTTTTTCTATAGCGTTGCGTTACAGTGGAAATTGGATATACGAAGCAAATCCATGCTGGTCACCTGTTATATCGTCCCGCTTCTTTTCTTCCTTCTCATGGGTGGAATTTTCACTTCGGTCATGCCCGGCATGAGAAGTACGCTCATCCAGACAATGCTTGTGATGAGCGTATCGATGGGGGCGTTTATCGGATTGCCGCCGTCGCTGATTGAGACGTACGGAAGCGACATCCACAAAGTTTATAAAGCAAACGGAGTGCCTGTCTGCCTCGGCCTCGTCACGATGTTTCTCTCCGCATTTTTTCATCTGATGATTGCCTGCGCGGTGATCGTGGCGCTGGCTCCCGTCTTATTTGAAGCGGCTTTGCCGGCGCGGCTTCCGGTTTTCTTTTTGGCGCTTGCGGTCTATGCGCTGGTGTCGCTGAGCGTTGGAAGCGTGTCAGGGCTGCTGATCAAAAATCAGGCGAAACAGACGATGGTCGCGCAACTGCTGTTTCTGCCGTCGCTGATGCTCTCGGGGATTATGTTCCCGATCGATCTGCTGCCCGGCTTTCTTGAGAGGGCAGGGCGCATGTTCCCCGCCTGGTGGGGCTATCGATTGATGCAGGACGACGGCTTTTGCCCGCGGAATCTGTGGTATCTGATCCTCGTCTTTTTTTCGGCGGTCATCGTATGCGGGATACTTTTGAAGAAACAAAATTCGAAATCGTAATGCATCCTCCAGGAAAGGCCGATAGATATTTTAAATCGGGAGGTGACGCGATGATCTGGAATGCAAAGGGCGGGCGCGTGTTTGTCGGCGGCTGCGGGATGGACTATGTATCGTTTGGAAGCGGGAAAAGAGCGCTTGTCATGCTGCCGGGGCTCGGAGACGCTCTGGCGACGGTGCGCCACATGGCGCTTCCCCTGGCGGCGCAGTACCGCATGTATGCGGGGCGTTACCGGGTGTATCTTTTCAGCCGGAAGGATGAGCTGGAGGAAGGGTATTCGACGCGGGATATGGCAAGGGATCAGGCGGAGGCGATGCGCGCGCTTGGCCTTGCGGGCGCAGACGTTTTGGGCGTCTCGCAGGGCGGGATGATCGCGCAGTATGTGGCGATTGACGCGCCGGAGCTTGTCGGTCGGCTGGTTCTTGCGGTCACGACGGCAAAGGGGGATGCGCAGATGCGCCGGGTCATCGGACACTGGAGCGCGCTTGCGGAGCGCGGCGATTACCGGCGGCTCATGGTCGACACGGCGGAGCGCACGTATTCGGAGGCTTACCTGAAACGATACCGCAGGCTCTATCCCGTGTTGACGCGGATCGGAAAGCCGAAGGACTTTGACCGCTTTCTCGTGCAGGCGGCGGCGTGCCTGTCGCATGACGCGAGAGCGGAGCTGGAAAAGATTTCCTGCCCGACGCTCGTCATCGGCGGCGGCTGTGACAGGATCGTCGGGGCGGCCGCGGCGGGCGTGCTGGCGGAGCGCATCGCGGGAAGCCGGCTGCATGTGTACCGTGAGCTTGGCCACGGCGCGTACGAGGAGGCAAAGGATTTTCACGCGCGTGTGATGCGGTTTTTGGAGGAAGGCGAGCGGACGTGACCTTTTTCGGAGGAAGGCAAAATTCAGGAGGAACGGAAGAAATGAGAAGAGCGAAGAAAAAAATGTCGGCGGCCCTGCTGGCGGCGGCGCTTGTGATAGCGGGCGTCTCCCCGGTGCAGGCGGCAAAGGCGTCCCTGAAGGACAGGCTAAAGGGCGCGACAGACGAGGCGATCCGCGAATTTTATGCGGCGGATTTAAACGGCGACGGCAAAAAGGAGGCGGTCGCGGTCACCTCAAAGACGACGAACGAATACGGCTGGTATGAGGATGCAAAGGTGTGGTACGTCTCGGATACGGGATGCGACGCCTTTTATGATTCTGAGGGCGATTATCTGTATGGCGACACGTGGAAGCTTTACCCGCTGAAGGGGACGAGGATGCTCTGCTATGATGCCGGGGCGGGCGGAAGCGGCTACACGTCGTATGCGTGGGTGTTTGACAAAAAGGGGCCGCGGGCGGTAGAAAACGCCATGTCCGGCGTGCGGCAGTTAAAGGGCAATGAGTTCGTGATCTTAGACAGCCGCTACGACGGGTGCACAGACAATACCGGGCAGACGCACAACCAGTATTTTGCGCGGTGGGACGGCGAAAAGCTGGTGGAGTACGGCGGTCTTAAAATTTCAGTGGCGCAGCTCAAAAAGGCGA
>CAMTZV010000420.1 GCA_947086625.1 uncultured bacterium
TGTTAAAACCTACTGAATTATATGTTAAAAATGAACCTTTTTTATGCAATTTTCAGTCCAAAAATGCCAGATATCGGCACTTCTGTGCACTGTAGCCCATCTCTGCCTCCGCAATGCTTTTTCGGTACGTGAGCCCCTCAGCCAGGTCAAAAATCCAGATATTTCCGGAGTCGTAGCCTACGATCAGCTCCATCGACCCGTCCTCGGAGATAACCTGAACCGGAATACCCTCACTCACATAGTAGAGCGTCTGCGAGAGGCTGCAGGCGGACAGATCATAGCTTTTTGCCTGTGGCCAGGTCTGCTCGAAATGCGCTGCGTCCAGCTCCTCTGGCAGCTCAAGCGGCGGGCAGACCAGCTTTTTTGCCCGCTTCCAGACCGCTTCCAAACGGCGGTCTACCACAACTCCCATCTGCTCGTCCGCCTCGCCGATTGCCTCCGCCAGGCCGGAGTGAAACGACTGGCTGCTGCCCTTCGAATAGACATAATAGCCCTCCCACGGGTGTTCGGGCGCCAGCTTTATGACCGGAAGCTCCTCGAGGAGCACCTCCCTGGATGTCACGACGCTTGAGCTTTTGTGCTTTGCCTCGGAGTTTAACACGAGCTGCACCTGCATCTGCTTTATACTGTCATACGCCTGGCGGATATTGTCGTCTAATATGTCCTCACCCTCATGATTTAAGATCGTGTCGGGCTCGGCTTCCACATAACCCTCCCCGGCGTTTCGGACACGCTGCAGGGTGATCACATAGTCGTCGATGGAGACATCGGAAATATAATAGCCCTTCTTATCATACTCCTTTACCGTCTCCCCCGCCATCACATTATAGATCACAATGCGGCTCATAGGTGTTTTTCCGTCCGTGTCCTTCGGACGGTCAATACCCGCTATGCCGTAGACAAAATCATCCTCCAGAAATCCGATCGGGTAGAGCGCATTTGCGCTGCCGGCCTCAATCACGATTTTCTGCTCCTTTTCCAGATCTACGACTGTCAGATCGCCGTGCCGCTCAAAATCCTGCTGCCACACCAGCATCCTGTGATCTGCCGAAACACAGTAGCCCTCACTGTTTAAATCTTCCGCCAATATGCGCACCTCCTCGTCCGCAATGTCAATGCGGTAGATCGTGCCCTCGATCATACAGAAAAAGACGCCCTTCTCGTTCTTGTACAGCACGCCGCCCATATCGGTTTTTAAGCGCCCATAGGACTTGTCTGAATCCAGAAAAAGAACCTCTTCAACCGTAGACGCAACGTTATCAAAGCGGCATATGGACACGCCCACCTGTCCCTCATGTGCGCCGCGGTTCATGTAGCCGTAGACGGCGAAGTCCACGCTGCCGCCCTCGTTAATGCTTAAGATCTGGATGTCATGCGCGCCGTAGTTTTCTCGTATGTCCATCCCCTCATAGCCGCGGAAGCTGAAGATCCGGTAGAGCACGCCGTTTGTCTCGTTGTAGCTCCAAAGCTCGCCCTCCTGCACAAAACAGGTAATTTGTCCACCCTCACTCTTTTTATATTCCACGTCGGCATCCCGAATGCCTAATTGTATATAATTATCGTTAAAAATTTCTCCGTCCGCCCGAAAAATCTGATTTACGCTGCGCTCAAAATTGTGCAGGTAGCAGCGGTCGCCCTCCGCGTTGTAGCTGACACGGTAATACTCGTTTGCGTTGTAATATTCCATCTCACCGCCCGCACCCCTGGATGTCAGCACATAGTCCAGCGTGAGCACCGCATAGCTGTCGTTTAATTCGGCGATCGTGAGTACCGAGTCCGTGAGCTGCTCGCAGACAAACTCCCCCCATGAGACCTCCTGTAAGCTGGCGTTAATCGTCACAAGGTTCAGGTTATTATTGTCCACCGAGGCATCCGGTTCCAGATAGGTTGAGAGATGGTCGGCATTCTCCTTGCTCATCGAATCCTCATGGAACTCATTGACGAATGCCAGATAGTCGTCGAGATGCTCATCCAGCTTCTGCATCAGGCGCGTATAGTAACGGATCTCATTCTCGCCGGTCTCGACCAGAAACAGAAGCTGATATTCCTCACTCTCCTCCAGAAGATTTTCCAGAACCAGCTCCATGCGCAGCACGTCTCCCCTGGTCTCATAGTCGTCGCACACGCGATTTGCGATCAGACGCTCTCCGTCAAGGCTGCGGATCTCATAACTGATACGCTCGATCTCCCGGCCAAAGGTGTTGACCTCCACCGTGACCGCGCGGTCGCTCTGCACCGGAACAACGGATTCCCGCATCGTCGTCACATCCATCTGCGCACGATAACCGTGCAGCTCGCCCACAAGATAATCCCGATAATACATCGAAATCACCGGATAGGACGCTCCCTGCATCTCTGTCGTGAGATTCACGCCGTTTTGATTTGTATAATATCCAAACGCAAAAACTGCCGCCACAAAGCTTAAAAGCAATACGATCGTCTTGATTATTCCTTTTTTCACAGATGTCTCCTCGTTTCTATACAGGATAACCGGGCAGCCGTTTTACAATGCAAAAGGGAGCCGCCCAAAATCACTCGGACACTCCCTATTGTAATGCGTTTTTTATAAAATCACAACTGTTTGTTTACCAAAATCTCTGCGTGCGGCGATGTTTGCATCTGCGCTTATACATTTCATTGTATAAAAGCACCTCCAGCAAATTGCGTCTGCCGGGATCAAGCGGCGGTCTGCCGGGGCCATGCGGCGGTCTGCCGGGACCGTGCGGCGGCCTGCCCGGCCCGTGCGGCGGACGTCCCGGCCCGTACGGCGGTCGATCCGGTTCACGGTCAAAGGGCGGGCGCTCCGGCCCGGGGCCAAAGTCCGGACGGCGCACCTGCATCGCGCCCATCTCGTTTTCCTCCGGCATCTGCGCATCGATTTGCTCCGCCTCCTTCACGGCCTCCCGCTCCGCTTCCTCCGTCGCGATCGCATCGGCGATCCGGTCACAGATGAGCAGCATCGACACCCGGTCGGGGTACTCGTCG
>CAMTZV010000421.1 GCA_947086625.1 uncultured bacterium
CCGACACTGATTTGCCACGGCGTGTACTACCGCGCGTATCTGTGTACTTATGCGGGCCATGCGACGGTGCTGGCGCGCCGGGTGCTCGCAGAGCGAAGCGGGGATGTGACGCTCGTGGTCGTGGGCGGGGACGGCACGTTTAATGAGGTGTTGAACGGCATTTCGGATTTTGACCGTGTGACCCTTGGGTTTATTCCGATCGGCTCCGCGAACGATCTGGGCTTTGCGCTTGGCATTTCAGACGATCCGCGGGAAGCACTTCTTCGGATTCTGCGCTGCAGGCGGATCGCGTGTGTAGATCTCGGAAAGACGACGTTCCACCGGGACGAGAGCAGCCGGTATTTTGCGATCAGCTCCGGCATCGGGCTGGACGCCGAGGCGTGCAGGTTTTCGCATGGCGGCAGGATCAAAAATATGTTGAACCGAATGCATCTTGGAATGCTGACGTATCTTGTAAACGCAGTGCGTCTCGTGTTCCGTCAGCCGCTTGGCGTGGCGAAGCTTGTGTTTTCGGATGCGAGGGGACACAAACGGGTGATGAAGGTGCGCGGTCTGTATTTTCTGGCGGGTATGAACCAGCCGAACGAGGGCGGGCATCTTTTGATGGCGCCTTATGCAAGCGCGCGCGACGGGAAGCTGTCGTTTGCGATGGCATATGGGCTTGGACGCATGCAGGCGCTTGTCTCGCTTGCGCTTCTGGTGCTGCGCAGGCATGAGCGCATTCCCGGCTATGAGGTCGTGAACGCCCGAAAGTGCCATGTGATGCTGCAGGATAATCTGGAGGTACACACCGACGGGGAGAATTTTGGCGGGCATTGGGATATTACGCTCGAGTGTCTCCCGAAAAAGTTGCAGGTCATCCTCTGAAACAGGGAATAAAAGAGAATCCCCTTTCATACTATCTAATAAGTTTATGGTGCGCCGCGCATGGAGCAAGGCTGCCCGCGGCGGCGCCCGGGCCGAGACTGAGATAGCAGAAGGGGGATTTTTATGTCCAATATATTGAGCGCGGAATACAATCTGTACAAGGATATTCGCGACAGAACCGGAGGGGAGATCTACATCGGCGTGGTGGGAGCCGTCCGAACCGGGAAATCGACGTTTATCCGGCGTTTTATGGATCTGATGGTGCTTCCGCATTTGCAGGATGAGCACGAGAAGGAGCGGCTGACGGATGAGCTGCCGCAGGCCGCGGCGGGCAAGGTCGTCATGACGACGGAGCCGAAATTCATACCGAAGGAGGCCGCACAGATCCAGGTTGCCGACGATCTGGAGATCAAGGTGCGCATGATCGACTGCGTGGGCTACATGGTGGACGGCGCCAGCGGACATATGGAGGACGGGAAAGAGCGCATGGTGAAGACGCCGTGGTCCACGGAGGAGATTCCGTTTACGCGAGCGGCGGAGCTGGGCACGGAAAAGGTCATCCGCGATCACTCGACGATCGGCATCGTCATGACGACTGACGGCTCGATCACGGATATCGCGCGTGAGGCCTACGAGCCGGCGGAGCGGCGCACGGTTGAGGAGCTGAAAAAGAGCGGCAAGCCGTTTATTATCATTCTGAATACCAACAAGCCCTACAGTGACAGCACGAAGGCGCTGAAGGAGACGCTGACGGAACAGTACGGCGTGGCAGTGCTGCCGATGAACTGTGAACAGTTACATATGGAGGATGTAAACCGCATCCTCGAAGAGATTTTATATGAATTTCCGGTGAGCCAGATCAATTTTTATCTGCCGAAATGGGTGGATATGCTCGAGATCGACAATCCGGTGAAGCAGCATTTGCTCGGCCATGCGAAGGCGCTGCTGGAGCAGGTGACGAACGTGCGCGATTTCCGGGAGCTTGCCCTGCCGGAGGCGGATGATTACGTGAAGGAGATTCGCAAGGAGGGCTTGCAGCTTGCGGACGGTGTCGGGTCGCTGCGCATGGAGGTTGACGATAAGTATTATTATGAAAATATCAGTCAGATGGCGGGCGTTGAGGTGAAGGGCGAGTATGAGCTGATTTCGCTCGTACGGGAGCTGTCGATGAAAAAGCAGGAGTTTGAGAAGGTTGCCGAGGCAATGCAGTCGGTGAAAATGCGCGGCTACGGCGTTGTGACGCCGACGCTCTCCGACATCGACATGGAGGAGCCGCAGCTTATGAAGCACGGCAGTAAATACGGCGTGCGCATGAAGGCCAGTTCTCCCAGTATTCACATGATCCGCGCGAACATCGAGACGGAGATCGCGCCGATCGTGGGAAGCGAGGAGCAGGCCAGAGATTTGATCAGCTACATCAAGGCCGGAAAGGCGGACGACGGCGGCGTCTGGAATACGAATATTTTCGGAAAAACGGTCGGCGAGCTGATGGAGGACGGTATCCGCAACAAGATCAGCCGCATGGACGACGAGTGTCAGATGAAGCTGCAGGATACGATGCAGAAGGTGGTCAACGACAATAATGGCGGACTTGTGTGCATCATATTATAGTTTATTTGGAAGGTCGAAAACGGCTGTCCCGGGGATTTTCGGGGCAGCCGTCTGATGATATAGGACGCCACAAAGATGAGACATGTCGATGAACTTTCGGCGTCTTTATATCCGGCTCCATGATCTGTCCACGGTATCGTTTTCGGTTTCGTATTGCGTCTCCTCATCAGAAAAGACGAGCGGCGTGAGGCTTATCGCCTGTCTTTTACAGTTGGCTCGCACTTTGTCCAGCTCAGCTTCCCGCACAAAATCATCATTTCCAGAAACCAGCTCCCAGCCGTCATCCGCTAGCATAACCATGCACCACTCAAATGATACAAGTGCAATGCGCTGGTTTTTGTTTAATGCATTCGTAATCTCAACATAATTTCCCTGCGTAAAACTGGAAGCGTACGAATGGTTCACATAAGAGAACATCATCAAACCAAAACATTCCATATCATGAAACAGCAAAACCGCACGGTTATTTTAATCATTACTGCCAATTATCGGTA
>CAMTZV010000422.1 GCA_947086625.1 uncultured bacterium
CCGAAATTCATCACCGCGGAATATGTGAAGGAGGGCGCGGCGGTGATTGACGTGGGCATCCACCGGCAGGAGGACGGAAAGCTGTGCGGAGATGTCGATTATGAGCAGGTGTTTCCCGTGGCGGGCATGGTCACACCGGTTCCCGGCGGCGTTGGTCCGATGACAATCGCGATGCTGATGAATAACTGTGTGGAAGCGATGGAGAGATAGGCGAGAGGTTTTGCGATGAAGTGTACGAAATGTGGTGCGGATATCAAAAAGGGCAATCTGTATTGCTCTGACTGCGGCGCCGAGGTGCAGATGGTCTCGGCTTATCATGTGATGGAGGACGAGTTTTTCCTGGACGTTCAGCATCAGACGTCGGGGGAGGATGAGCCGGAGTCTGCGGTGGAGGAGCTTTCTTCTGAAATGCCCCGCGCATTGCGCAGGAAAAATCTCTACATCAGTATAACAGCCGCGGCATTCGGATTTTTTGTGCTTCTGTTTTTCTCATTTTTCGTGCTTCGGGAGGACGCAGATGCAGCCGGCGGGGAAACAGACAGCTACGAGCAGGCGGTGCAGGCGCTTGCGCAGGCCGATTATGTGAAAGCAGAGGCGGCCTTTGCGGGCGCGCGTGCAAAACAGCCGGGCGATCTCAACGCTTATTTCTGGCAGGTGTGGCTGTATGGAAGCCAGGGAGATGCAGAGAAGCAAAAGGAGACGTTACAGGACATTTTAATGCTTGACAGGGAAAACATTTACGCCTGCAAAGAGCTGATTGGCTTGTATGTGGCACAGGGTGACTTTGAGGCGCTGCACGCGCTCTCGGACACATACAAGTCGAGCCGTCTTGCGGCACTGTTTTCGGAGTACGAGGTGGAAGCGCCCGTGGTGGAGCTTCCTTCGGAGCCGCTAAAGCAGGGCGATGTGCTGACGATCAGCGCCGCGGAGGGGCTGAACATTTATTATACACTGGACGGCACATCGCCGATCGAAAACGGGACGCTCTACTATGCGCCGATCTGTCTGGACTCCGGCGATTATACGATCCGGGCGAGCGCGTGCAGCGAAGAGGGCTATTACAGTCCCGTTGTCTCGGAGGAGATCACAGTGAAGGAGGCGTATCAGCTGGGAATGCCGCAGATCACGCCGAGCAGCGGGGAATACCTCTCGCCGCAGACAATCTACGTGAGCGTGCCGGAGGGTTGCACCGCTTACTACACATGGGGCAGCACCGACCCGACGAGCGCGTCCTACAAGTACACGGGCGGGATTACGATGCGGGAGGGCAATAACGTGCTGTCGGTCATTCTTGTGGACGCGTACGGAAACACGAGCAGTGTCCAGCGGGTCAATTATATTTATATGCCCTGATCGCCGGTCGCGCGCAAGCGGATTCTGTAACTGTCAGGCCATAGGCTGAAGCATTACGCTTACTCCGCAAACTCGATGACGCCGGCCGCCATACGCGCGATGCGCGCGAGCGCGTAAACCTCGATGCCCTGTGTCTCGAGCTTTTCACGACCGGGCTGGAAGGCTTTTTCGATGACGACGCCCACGCCTGCGATCGTGGCGTGGGATTTGCGGATGAGCCGCAGCGCGCCGGTCGCGGCTTCGCCGTTAGCGAGAAAATCGTCAATGATAAGTACATGGTCGTCGGCACCCACAAATTTGCTCGAGAGCGTCAGCTCGTAGCTCGTCCCTTTTGTATAGGAAGTGACGATCGTCTGGTAGAGGTCGCTGTTGAGCGTTTTGGAGGGCTGCTTTTTTAAGATGACCATCGGGACGCCGAGCGCCTTTGCACAGGTGAGTGCAGGGGCGATGCCGGAGCTCTCGATGGTTGCGACCTTTGTGATGCCGCGGTCTTTAAAATGGCCGGCAAGCTCTTCTCCAATCTCGTCCATCAGTACCGGGTCGACCTGATGATTGATGAAGCTGTCAACCTTTAAAATGTTTTCGTCCACGGCGATGCCGTCGGTTAAAATTTTTTCCTCGAGTCGTTTCATGAGTATGTACCTCGCATAAATGATTTGGCTTTGAATTGTGACCTTTTTTATTATATCACAATATCACGCTTTGCGGGGAAAATAAAAAAATTGCCTGTGCAAATTTCCCTGCGTCATGTATGAAATCCCGTTATTTTGTATAGGATGATACAAAGTCTTTGAATCAAAACGGGTGAAGCGATGCATAAGCTCTGGAAAAAAATGGCTGCGGCGGCCCTGTGTGCGGGGGTAATGCTTGCGGCAGAGGCTTCCTGTGTCTGCGGGCAGGTAAACGGTGAAAGAGGAGACTTACGAGAGCCGGTTGAACCGGAAACAATTCTGCGGGTGGGGGACGAGACGGGCGTGACGCCGGAGGAGATCACGGAGCCGGAAAACCTTTATGCGCTCTCGGCGTGTCTGATGGATGCGGACAGCGGGCGCGTGCTCTTTGAGAAGGAGGGTGACGTTCACCGCGCCAACGCCAGCACAACGAAGATCATGACGCTCATCGTGACGTTAGAGCGGGCCGGCCTCGACGAGACGGTGACGGTGTCCGAGCGGGCGGCGCGCCAGCCGGACGTACAGCTGGGCATCAACGCCGGGGAGCAGTACCGGCTTGGAGACCTGTGCTATTCCCTCATGCTCGAATCGCACAACGATTCGGCGGTGGCGATTGCCGAGCACGTCGGAGGAAGCGTGGAGAGCTTCGCGGCGCTCATGAACGAGAAGGCGGAGGAAATCGGCTGTGAGCGGACGCATTTTATCACGCCCAACGGGTTAGACGAGAAGGACGGCACAGATTTTCACGGAACGAGCGCCATCGATCTGGCGCGCATCATGTCCTATTGCATCATGCGTTCGCCAAAGTCCGATCAGTTTCTTGAGATCACACGGACGCCGAACTATTCGTTTGGCGATCTTTCGGGCAAGCGGACCTTTTCCTGTAACAACCACAATGCGTTCCTCCACATGATGGAAGGCGCTCTTTCCGGGAAGACCGGCTTT
>CAMTZV010000423.1 GCA_947086625.1 uncultured bacterium
TACGGCGTCTGTTGGACTGCGTGCCGTTTACGCTTGGATCGGAGCACGTGACGCAGACGTGGATCGGGCATGTGTTTGAGCGCTTAAATGAAATATTCGCGGATGAAATCGGGCGCTTCGACGGCACGGTTGCAATGTATCTGTCAGAAAACAGTCAGCACTTAAAGGTGCCGGAGCGCGTCTTTTTTCATCTGGTGGAGAGCAAAGGGGAGGACTACCCGTTTGCTTTTCTTGCAACCTATGCGACAAAGGATGAAGCCGGAAAAATCCGGCATGTGCCTTTGCAGTATGCACTGACGGAGTATAAGCAGGAGCGCGGGAAGCTGATGGAGCTGCTCTCCTGCCTGAACCGTGCCGCCGGGGTGTCGGAGCTGATCGGGGGCTTTGTGGAGAGCGGGGAGATGTTTCATCCCCTGCGGCTGACTGCGCAGGAGGCCTACCGGATTTTGCAGGATATTCCGCGGATTGAGGAAACCGGGATTGTCTGCCGGATTCCCAATTGGTGGCGGAAGCATACATACAATATCGGGATGACTGTCAATTTGGGGGAGGAAAAGCCCGGCTACGTGGGGTGGGACGCAATCCTTTCCATGTGCCCGAAGCTGACAGTCGACGGCGTGCCTCTCTCGTCGGAGGAGATACAGGAGCTGCTTTCACAGACGGAGGGGCTCGCCTTCCTCAAGGGGAAATGGGTGGAGGTAAACCATAAAAAGCTTCGGCAGCTTTTGGACGAGATGGAGCGCTACGAGGGGGATCTGACGCTGCTGGAAGCGCTGCGGATGGGGCTTGGCAGCGAGCAGGACAAAAAGAGCGCGGACGTGGGCGCAATTGTGACGAACGGAAAATGGCTTTCCGGCCTTTTGCAGAATATGCGCGCGCCGAATACCATGCGTTTAGCAGCGCCGCCGGAGACGTTTCATGCAACGCTGCGCGCGTACCAGCAGACGGGCTTTCGCTGGCTGAGCTATATGGACGAGCTTGGCTTCGGAGCTTGTCTTGCGGATGACATGGGACTCGGAAAAACGGTGCAGGTACTTGCGTTTCTGGAGAAAATGCGCTGCGAAAAGAAAGAGGCGCGGGCGCTGCTCGTTGTGCCGGCATCGCTGCTTGGCAACTGGCAGAAGGAGGCGGCGCGCTTTGCACCGGACATGCGGGCGCATATTTTACATGGAAGGAGCGCGGCCGCCTTAGGTGAGGAGGTGACGGCCGGGCTGCCCTTTTTGACGGTGACGACCTATGGAATGGTTGCACGGATTCAGGAGCTTGAGGCGGTTGAGTGGGATTGTTTAATTTTAGATGAAGCGCAGGCAATCAAAAATCCGCTGACGAAGCAGACAAAACAGATCAAAAAGCTGAAAAGCAGGATGAAAATTGCGATGACGGGCACGCCTATCGAGAACGAGCTGACAAATCTGTGGTCCCTGTTTGACTTTTTGAACAAGGGTCTGCTGGGAAGCTCCGGTGAGTTCCGGGATTACTGTAAAAATCTGACACAGCATCCGCAGGGGTATGCGAAGCTGAAAAATATGATTTCGCCGTTTATGCTTCGACGGGTTAAGACAGATAAAAGTATCATTTGCGACCTTCCGGATAAAATGGAGCAGATCGACTACGTTTCCATTTCAAAGAAGCAGCGGGTGCTCTATCGCAAGCAGGTGGCCGATCTGGCGAAAAAGCTGGAGGAGGCGGAGGGCATCGAGCGCCGGGGGCTGGTGCTTGCGGCCATAATAAAGTTAAAGCAGATCTGCAATCACCCGGATCAGTTTCTTGGGCAGCATTCTTACGGGGAAAAGGACAGCGGGAAGTTCGAGCTGCTTCGCAGCCTTTGCGAGACGATTTACGAGAAGCGGGAGCGGGTACTGATCTTTACCCAGTTTAAGGAGATCACGGGCTATCTGGACGAGTTCCTGTCCGGCATTTTCCATGCGCGGGGCTTTGTGCTGCATGGCGGGACGACTGTGAAAAAGCGCACGCAGATGGTGGAGGCTTTTCAGGGAGAAAAATATGTTCCGTATATGATCTTGTCGGTCAAGGCCGGCGGAACGGGATTAAACCTTACAAACGCCAGCCATGTCATACATTTTGACCGCTGGTGGAATCCGGCGGTGGAGAATCAGGCGACAGACCGGGCGTATCGGATCGGGCAGACAAAAAATGTGATGGTTCATAAATTTGTGTGCAGGGGAACGATTGAGGAAAAGATCGACGAGATGATTTCATCCAAGACAAAGCTGGCGGAAAATGTGATCGGAGCCGGCGGCGAGAGCTGGATTACGGAGATGAGCAACGAAGAGCTTTTGTCGATGATGAGCCTGGAATAGATTAGGGGATGCGGATGCGCGGAGGAGAATCGGACGATGAGTAAATACTGGGAAACGGGATATTACAGCCAGCCGAACGCGGCGCAGCTTCAGAGCAATGCAAGGGATACCGTAAAGAAAGCGCGCGCGAAGGGAAAGGCGATGGAGCCGGTTGTGATACAGGGCAGGAAAATCGCGAGGAGCTGGTGGGGCGAGGCATGGTGCCGCAATCTGGAGCGATATGCGGATTATGAGAGCCGTCTGGACCGGGGAAAGCGTTATGTGCGAACCGGCGCGGTGGTTGATCTGAAGATCGGAAAGGGAAAGGTCAGCGCGCGTGTGCAGGGGCGGCGCAAAACGCCCTACAAGGTTGAGATACGCATCAGTCCGCTTTCGGAGGAGCGTTGCCAGAATGCGATCCGCCAATGCGGACGGAAAATTGAAAATCTGGAGCTGCTTTTGCAGGGCAGGTTTCCGGAGGAGCTAAAGGAGCTTTTTACCGGAGAGGGCGGCTTATTTCCTACGGCAAGGGAGATCAGCTTTCAGTGCAGTTGTCCGGATTGGGCGCTGATGTGCAAGCACGTTGCAGCGGCGCTCTATGGAATCGGGGCAAAATTTGACGAGAATCCGATGCTTTTTTTTGAGCTGCGCGGAATCGACGTAGGG
>CAMTZV010000424.1 GCA_947086625.1 uncultured bacterium
CGACAGGGGCGCAGAAGTTATCCGTCTTTACGATCTTGTTCGTATCAATTCCACGCTTGAAGTCGCCCTTATGAATGTAACAGTACCTGCATCCCTCGCTATGTTTGTGGCAGCCACGCCACGGATTCCACATTGCCATTGCCAATCCCCTTCCACCATGGGCTTTTTGCGACTTGTCCTGACGCTAAAAAGTCCGGAATTTTGTCCATACGCACACCATCCGTACGATCAGATCAGCATTATAAATCATTTTTGGGATTTTGTCTATATGAAGCGCCGCGGTTACGTTTCACACCCGAGCCGCGGCTTTTGCCGTCGCGCAAAGTGGACGAACCATGTTGACACAAAAATAGTGCAGAGCGTATAATAAAGAGAACGAAAGAGTATGGGAATGGAGATTTTGGATGAAAGAAAAGCAGAGCGCAAAAAGGTTGGACAAGGGAGCTTCGCTGCTTCTTTCCATTATAGTAGTATTTTGCATTTTAGGGGCTGTCGTCTTTTCGGTGTCTCGGAAGATTTCTGCGGAGATGTCCGCGTCGGCGGTTCAAAATCTGAGCGAAAGCCTTGATCTGATAAAATCCACGATAGAGGCGATTCTCAACAAGGAGGCGGAGTTTCAGAAGATTATTGCGGCGGAGCTTTCGGCATATGAGGAGCCGGAGGAGTTTATCCGGTCATTTGAGAGTAACGAGTCGATGGTAAAGGCATCGTTTATACGTGTCGGGGAAAAGGAGGGCATTTCCGACAGCGGAGAAAAGTTTACGGAAGAAGGGCTGGATTTTTCGGCAGGCAGGATGATACAGGGACTGACGGTTTCGCTGTCATATCTGAATCACATGGGAACGTGGGCGTACACGATGAAATGCCCGGTGGAGCGGGACGGCGAAAAAACAGGGGATCTGTATATTGAATATGTCTACGATGCCTTTGACCGGTCTCTGCCCAACGGCTTTTATAATGGAAGGGCTATGCTCTATATCATGGACACGAAAACGCAGCGCCTGGTGCTAAAGCCGAAGGGAATGGGTGAGCGGAGCGCGGGACATTTGAATCTGGAGGATTTTTACCGCGCGAATGATATTTTGGAAACAGATCTGCGGGCGCAGGTGGACGATTGTCTGGCGAACGGGAAGAACATCATGTTTCATCACGATATTCGCGGGAAAAGCTCTCTGAACTATATGTGGATGGTCAACGGCGGTACGCTCTATCTGATCGGTTATGTGCCGGTTGAGGCGATCCAGCAGGAGGGAAGAACCGTAAATCAGAATATTTTTATTGTGGTTGCGGTGATGCTGATCGCGTTTTTCCTGTGCTGCATTTTGTTCTATCTGAACCAGCGGCAGCAGAATAAAATCAGACGGGAACGAGAGGAGGAACGGGAGATCCACAACAGGCGGCTTGCGGAAGCGCTGCAGGCGGCGCAGATTGCGAGCAATTCAAAGACGATGTTTCTCTCAAATATGTCGCATGATATCCGGACGCCGATGAACGCAGTCATCGGGTTTACGGGGCTTTTGGCGCGGGACGCGGAAAATCCCGAAAAGGTGCGGGAGTATACAAAAAAGATCATGGCCTCAGGCCAGCACCTGCTCAGTCTGATCAACGATATTCTGGACGTCTCCAAGATTGAGAGCGGGAAGGTTGTGCTCACGCTGGAGGAGTTTACGCTGAACGATCTGGTATCGTCGGTCGATGCGATTATCCGGCCGATGGCAAAGGCGAAGGCGCAGCACTTTCATATAGAAGTAACGGGTGTCAAGCATGAGTATCTGCTCGGGGACGAGACGCGTGTCAATCAGATTCTGATCAATCTTCTCTCAAATGCGGTCAAGTACACGCCGGAGAAGGGAAATATCTGGTTCCGCATCATCGGGCTAAAGCAGCGCTCCGGCCAGTTTGAGCATATACGAATCGAGGTCGAGGACGACGGCTACGGGATGACGCCGGAATATCTAAAGACAATTTTTGATGCCTTTACGAGGGCGGAAAACAGTACGACGAATAAGATCCAGGGAACCGGGCTTGGAATGGCGATCACGAAAAATATCGTCGAGCTGATGGGCGGCACGATTGACGTGACGAGCGAGGTAGACAAAGGAAGCCTTTTCCGCGTGGATCTGGAGTTTCGGATACCGGAGGGACAGGCAAATCTGCAGTTCTGGGAGCAGTGCGGGATACGCACGATACTGGCGGTGGACGCCGATGCGGCGGCCTGCGAGAATATCCGGCTGCTCATGCAGGATACGGGTGTGCAGGTGGACACGGCGTTCGATGCAGCCGGCGCGCAGGCGCTCATACGGGAAAAGGGCGATGTGCATTACGATATGGTATTGCTGGATGCAGATGCGCCGGGTGTGGATGCGGCCGGGGCTGCCTGCATGATACGGGAGGCGCTTTCGGATGCCGCAGGCAGGGCCTGTGCGGATGTGACACCGCTGCTGTTTATGAGTGCAGGCGGCGCAGATGCCGTGGGGGATGCACTTGCACTGGAGCGGACGGGCATGCTTGCAAAGCCGTTCTTTGTATCCGCATTTCAGGAAAAAGCGGAGCAAATGCTTTCTCAGGAGCGGGAAGCGGCGGCAGCGGCGGACGATGCGCCGGATGATCTGGCGGGCCTGCGCTTTCTCGCGGCGGAGGACAATGATATCAACATGGAGATCCTGGAGGAGATACTGTGCATGGAGGGCGCGTCCTGTGAGATCGTAGAGAACGGCAAGCTTGCGGTGGAACGCTTTGAATGCGCTGAGCCGGGCGAATTTGATGCGATTTTGATGGATGTCCAGATGCCGGTGATGAACGGGTACGAGGCGACAAAGGCGATCCGGGCGCTGCCGCGGGAGGATGCCGCAGGCATCCCGATCATAGCGATGACGGCGAACGCGTTTGCGGAGGACGAAAAAGAGGCTTTGGATGCAGGAATGAACGTGCATCTCGCAAAGCCGATCGATGTGG
>CAMTZV010000425.1 GCA_947086625.1 uncultured bacterium
TGGAACATGCTGGATGCGCCGGTCGGGTATTTCCGGCAGTTTCTGGAGACGGGGAGCAGGTACCGGACGGACGCCGTTGTCAGCGAAGAGAAGATCGCGCAGATGAAGCGGGAGGGGATCGAGATCGAGCTGGACGATGTCTCCTACACGTATGAGGGCGCAAAAAAGCCGACGATCAGCCATTTTCACCTGAAGATCCGGCAGGGCGAGCGTCTGGCGCTCATCGGCTTAAACGGCGCGGGCAAGACGACGCTTGTAAAGCTGATCTGCGGGCTTTATACGCCGGATGAAGGGCGGATACGCGTAAACGGGATTGACCGTGAACAGTTTACGCGGGAGCAGTACGCCGGACTCTTTTCCGTCATGTTCCAGGACGCTTATTTTTTGCCGCTGACGCTGGACGAAAACCTCACCTCGAGCGGACAGGCGGACCGGAAACGGCTGGAGCGCGCGTTAAAGCAGGCGGGCTTTTACGAGAAATACGAGAGCCTTCCGAAGAAGGGCGCGGAAAAGCTTGTAAAGAAGCTGGAGGAGACGGCGGTCGATTTTTCCGGCGGGGAAAAGCAGAAGCTGGTTTTTGCCCGGGCGATCTACCGGGATTCGGCGTTTGTCATCCTCGACGAGCCGACGGCGGCGTTGGATCCCATCGCTGAAAACGAGCTGTACTGCAATTTCGGGGACGCGGTGGGAGCGCGGACGGTGCTCTATATTTCCCACAGGCTTTCCAGCACGCGGTTTTGCGACCGCATCCTTCTGCTGGAGGACGGGGCGGTCATCGAGGAGGGCGGACACGAGGAGCTTCTGGCGCAGGGCGGGCGTTACGCCGCGCTCTATGAGATGCAGAGCCGTTACTATAAAGAAGAAGGCGGGGAGCAGGGAGGTGCGTTTGTATGAAAAGGAAGGAATGGAGCGCGTATGCCTACGGCTTAAAAACGCTGCACGAATGTGCGCCGGGGATCCTGCTCACGTGCGTGGTGGACGGCCTGATCCTTGGGGCGCGCCCGTTTATCGGAATTTATCTGTCCGGCATTTTGGTGGATGCGGTGTATTCCGGCGAGGAAATGGCCGTGCTGATCCGTTATGCCCTGCAGGCGCTTGGCGCGGTGCTCGTTCTCGCCCTGATCCAGAGCGGCCTGCTGAAGCTTCGCAATCAGAACATGGAGTACATGTACGAGCGGCAGAACCGCGTGCTGAACAAGAAGAGCATGGAGATGGACTATGAATACCTGGAGGATGCAAAAATTCATAAAATGCGTGAGAGCGTCACCGGGTTTTACCCGCGGTTCGGGCTTTTGGGATGTCTGATGGAGAGCGTGAGCACATGCTCCGAGGTTACGGGCACGATCGCGGCTGCGTTTGCCGTTATCGTGCCGCGGCTTGTGGCGGGCGGACGGCGGGCGGATGGCTTTGTCGGCTCCCTGGGCTGCTCCGGCCTGTTCCTGCTCTTTGTGGTGGGCATCAACTGTCTGAATATGCGGCTTTTGAACCATTACAACGACAGGCTTCAAAAGCTGCATGACGAAAAAAAAGCGCCGCTGGACGTGCGCAAAAAATATTACCTCGACCTGTTTGCAAAGGCGGAGTCCCAGAAGGACGTGCGCATGTGCGGGCAGGAGGGGCTGCTTCACACGGAGATGGAAACGCTTGCGGCGTTTGCGGCAGAGGCGTTAAAGGAATTTGCAGGTGTGGCGCTTAGCCGGACCGGGCTTTCGGGCTTTCTGTCCTCGCTTTCCACGATCAGTGTTTATGTGTTTGCCGGGGTTTACGAGTATTTCGGCGTCATTTCGATCGGAAGCGTCGTAAGCTTTGCCGCCGGCATCCGCAGGGTGGCGGACGCGATCTTCGAGCTGGGGGAGATGATTGGCGAGATCCGATACGAGAGCAGCTTTGTCTCCCATTTTGAGGAGTTTCTGAATCTGGGCCAGCGCAGGCATGAGGGCACGATCCCCGTGGAAAAGCGGCGGGACGATAAGTTTTCCGTGGAGTTTGACCACGTATCGTTTCGGTATCCGAACAGCGATACGTATGTGATAAAGGACCTGAGCCTCTCGTTTGTCATCGGCGAGAAAATGGCGATCGTCGGAAAGAACGGCTCGGGCAAGACGACCTTCATCAAGCTTTTGTGCAGGCTCTACGATGTGACGGAGGGTTGTATCCGGGTGAACGGCATCGATATCCGCAAGTATGATTACAGGGAGTACGGCGCGCTCTTCGGAGCAGTGTTTCAGGATTTCGCGGTCTTTGACTTTGCGCTCGGGGAGAGCGTGGCGTGTACGGATCAGTGGGAGGAGGAGCGCGTGTGGGACGCCCTTTCCCGGGCGGGGCTTGAAAAGCGCGCGCAGGCGCTTGCGCATGGGCTTTCCACGATCGTTGGCAAGGGCTTTGACGAGTCGGGGATCAATTTCTCCGGCGGGGAAAAGCAGAAACTGGCGATCGCCCGCGCAATCTGCAAAAATGCGCCGTTTGTCATCATGGACGAGCCGACCGCCGCCCTCGACCCCGAGGCGGAGGCGGAGGTGTTCGAGGGCTTTGACCGGATGGTGGGGAGAAAGACCGCAATCTACATCTCCCACCGGCTCGCGTCGTGCCGCTTCTGCGAGGACATTCTTGTGTTTGACAACGGGCAGGTGGTGCAGCGGGGAAGCCACGAGCAGTTAGAGGCACAGGACGGGCTTTACCGGGAGCTGTGGATGGCGCAGGCGGGGTATTACGCCTGAGGAAGTATTTGGAAGCGAAAATCGGCAAGACCATTGAAAAAAGGATTGCAGATGAGTGATGATAGTTTGAGGGCAGCCATGAGATTTATGGGATGGCATAAATATGGGGAAATAGTTGACCTGCTGCAAAATTATACGGCTACCACCATGCTTGCCAACTCGGAGTTTGTGGCGCTCTTGAAACAGGCGAACACGGACAGTTCACGCATGGCAGAGGTCATCGGCGTGT
>CAMTZV010000426.1 GCA_947086625.1 uncultured bacterium
CCAAATCGCGCAGATGCTTGAGCGTCCCCAGAAGCTTGTCGTTGTCCCGCTGGTGCAGGCCGATGCTGGGCTCGTCCAGAATGTACGCGACGCCCACGAGCCCCGAGCCGATCTGCGTCGCAAGGCGGATGCGCTGCGCCTCGCCGCCCGAGAGCGTCCCGGTCGAGCGTGAGAGCGACAGATAGTCCAGCCCCACATCCACCAGAAACTGCACGCGGGCGCGGATCTCCTTTAGGATCTGATCGCCGATCAGATGCTGCTGCCTCGTCAGCTCCAGCTCCCCGAGATATCCGTGCAGATGCTTAATCGAGAAATTTGTGATTTCGAAAATATTTTTGTCGGCGATCGTCACCGCAAGCGATTCTTTTTTCAGGCGCTGCCCCTTGCACAGCCCGCAGGGCGTGATGCGCATGAATTCCTCATACTCCTGCTTCATGACATCCGAATGCGTCTCGCGGTACCGGCGGTTGACATTCCTGATCAGGCCCTCAAAGAGTACATCGTAGACGCCCTCGCCGCGCTGCCCCCTGTAGTGAACCTTCACCTCGTGGTCCGCTCCGCCTATAAGCATGTCCCGCACATTCTCCGGCAAATCCTCGTAGGGCGTATCCAGCGAAAAGCCGTAATCCTCCGCCAGCGCCTGAAGCGTCGCGTACGTGTAGCTTTTCGGGTCGGTGGAGGATTGCCAGCCCATCACCTGGATCGCGCCCTGGGCGAGTGAGAGTGACTTGTCCGGTATCATCAGATCCTCGTGAAACTCCATCTTGTAGCCAAGCCCGAAGCACTCCGGGCAGGCGCCGAACGGATTGTTAAACGAAAAGCTGCGCGGCTCGATCTCATCGACGCTGATGCCGCAGTCCGGACAGGCAAAGCTCATCGAAAAATTGAGCGGCTCCGCGTCCGCCACATCCACGACCATCAGCCCTTCCGCCAGCTCGAGCACATTTTCGATGGAGTCGGTCAGACGCTTTTGAATGCCGTCCTTTACCACCAGGCGGTCAACAACGATCTCGATGTTATGCTTGATATTTTTGTCGAGCTTGATCTCCTCGGTCAGCTCGTACATGCTGCCGTCCACCTGCGCGCGGACGTAGCCGCTGCGCTTTGCCTGCTCGAAGAGCTTGGCGTGCGTGCCCTTGCGCCCGCGCACGACCGGCGCCAGAAGCTGGATCTTCGTGCGCTCCGGCAGCTCCATGATCTGATCGACCATCTGATCGACGCTCTGCCTTTTGATCTCGCGCCCGCATTTGGGACAGTGCGGAATGCCGATGCGCGCATATAAGAGACGAAAATAGTCGTATATCTCCGTCACCGTACCGACCGTGGAGCGCGGATTGCGGTTCGTCGACTTCTGGTCGATCGAGATCGCCGGAGAGAGTCCGTCGATTTTCTCCACGTTCGGCTTCTCCATCTGCCCCAAAAACATGCGCGCGTAGGATGAGAGCGACTCCATGTAGCGGCGCTGTCCCTCCGCATAGATGGTATCGAAGGCAAGCGACGATTTCCCGGAGCCGCTCAAGCCCGTCAGCACGACAAACTCGTCGCGCGGAATGTCCAGATCAATATTTTTCAGGTTGTGCTCGCACGCTCCCTTGATTTTGATATATTTTCTCTCTTTCATGTATGTTTCTCATAGCCGTCCGCGCTGCACGTGACCACCTTCATGGGCAGGTCGGCCGGCTGCCTTTCTACCTATATTATTATCGTATGATTTTTCACATTTCTTAGTGTTTCATTTGCGGGAATTGCTGGCAGAATACTCAGGCAAGCGCCCGGTCGTTTCCGCTTGTATCCTCCAGCATTTTCCGCAGCTCGATCATCTGATCACGCAGCGAAGCCGCCATCTCGAAGTTCAGCTCGGATGCCGCCGCCTTCATCTTCTTTTCCACGTCCTTGATGAGCTTTTCCAGCTCGCCGCGGTTCATGGACTCCGGTGACTTCGAGAAGTTCAGCTCCTCCTGCGCCACCTTCTTTGAGATGGCAATCAGATCGCGCACCGACTTCTGAATCGTCGTCGGCGTGATGCCGTGCTCCTCATTGTATGCCTGCTGGATGGCACGGCGGCGGTTTGTCTCGTCGATCGCCACCCGCATGGAATCCGTAATCGAATCCGCATACATGATTACATGTCCCTCGCTGTTTCGCGCGGCACGCCCGATCGTCTGAATGAGCGACGTCTCCGAGCGCAGAAAGCCCTCCTTGTCCGCATCCAGTATCGCAACCAATGTGATCTCTGGAATATCCAGCCCCTCGCGCAGCAGATTGATGCCGACAAGCACGTCGAACACATCCAGCCGCAGATCGCGGATAATCTCCGCCCGCTCCAACGTATCGATATCCGAGTGCAGATATTTGACCCGGATCCCAACCTCCTTCATGTAATCGGTCAAGTCCTCCGCCATGCGTTTGGTCAGCGTCGTGATCAGCACCTTATTGCCGTTTTTCGTCTCTTTGTTCACCTCGCCGATCAGATCGTCGATCTGGCCTTCGACCGGGCGCACGTCGATCTCCGGATCCAAAAGCCCGGTCGGGCGGATGATCTGCTCCGTGCGCAGAAGCTCGTGGTTCGCCTCGTAATCCCCCGGCGTCGCCGACACGAAAAGCATCTGGTCGATCTTCTGCTCGAACTCCTCGAAATTCAGCGGCCGGTTGTCCAGCGCCGAGGGCAGACGGAAGCCGTACTCCACGAGCGTCGTCTTGCGCGAGCGGTCGCCCGCGTACATGCCCCGCACCTGCGGCAAAGTGATGTGCGACTCGTCAATGATAATCAGATAGTCGTCAAAATAGTTCATGAGCGTCACGGGCGTCGCTCCCGCCTCGGTGCCCGCCAGATGTCTGGAATAGTTCTCAATCCCGCTGCAAAACCCGGTCTCCCGCAGCATCTCGATATCAAAGTTTGTGCGCTCCGCGATGCGCTGCGCCTCGATCAGCTTGTCCTCGCCCT
>CAMTZV010000427.1 GCA_947086625.1 uncultured bacterium
GATTTTTACCTTGTTGAAATCAATTTTGCAAACTTGTTTCGCAATTGCCTATAATATATCCTTTTATCGTATCTTCAACCTCTTTCATATAAGCTTCCTGCGTCACTCCCGCAATATCCGGAATTGGCCCCGCCGAAAACGTGGTTGCAAACGTTGTCGCATACATACCAATGAGCATAGCAAAACATAAAATAGCTGAAATAATTCTTTTTTTTGCAGGCATAAATTTTCCCCCGCGCTTTACAAAAATTGTTTACGAACTGCTGCATTCCTTTCAATCAATGGAATTACCCCTTTATCTTTCATATAATTATACGCTTCAACGACTGAATTTGCAATTTGCTTCCTGGATAAGCTCATTCTATTTATTTATAATACGATTCTCCTTTAAGACTGTCGAAAAATTTTGCCGCCAAAAACAGCCATCGGACCGCCGCCAGCACACACGCCGCCTGAAGCGCCGTGTTCCAGGCGCACGCCAGACACTGTTTTTCGTAAAAAAGCTCCGCGCCGCTTTTGCGCACCCGCACAATGAGTTCCAATTCCTCCGCTTTGCGCTTATAATTTTCCTTCCAGCCGGAAAAATCGGACCACTTCCCGGGGATCAGTTCGGGCAGCCATGCTATGTCCCGCAGACAGTCGAGGCGAAGCACCCCTCCCGCAAGCGCGTGCCGCGTCAAAAAGGCCTCCCCCTCCTCAGCTCCCGCCCCCTCCACCGTGATCCGGTCGTAGCGCGGCAGCTCCCGCTCGTTACTCTGGCCCGTAATGTCCCAAAGGCCACCCGCAACGATAACGCTGCGCCCCGGCTCGCGCATGACGCCGCGGATCGTGCGCGTCCCGTTTCCGACACGTATCTCGTCCCCGACGACACCCGTGCTGCCAAAAAGCTCCCACGCCGTCTTTTCGCCGATCAGACAGCCCTTCGCATCCCCCGCGAAAAGCCCGTTTGCCTCCGAAAATACAAGCTGCGCGCTGCCGAGCACCGCGAGCACATCCGCCTGCGCGCGCCGCCCGAGGTCGGGGTCAACGATCCACTGATCTGCCAGCTCGCCCCACACCGCAAACGCCGCCCCGCGCTCCTGTTCGTCTGCCGCCTCCTCCTGTTCAAAAAGTGCCCGCGCGTCCCGCTCGCAGAGCGGCTCGCTCACGGCGACCGTCACATTCCGGAAGACGCTATCCGCCCGCTGCCCTGCCTCTGACGCGTGCCGGGCAAACACGCCTGCCGCCAGAAGAAACGCAGCTGCCGTCAGCAGGCATTTTACGCGCCTCATCCCTCCCGCAGGCGAACCGTCTCGCCCGCAGAGATCATGTGGTCGGAGTCCGTGATGACCTGGCTCTCCTCCGTCAGGCTGCAATCTTCAAGCGCCGCGAACATGCCGTTTTTCTCCGCGACCGTCACGTCCACCCGGACTGCCGCAAACGCGCCGCCCAGCACGGTATCCTCCTCCTCCATCACATACACAAAATTTTTTTCGTTCTGCGTGTAAACCGCCGCGAGCGGCACGGTGATCGAATACTCCTCCGACTGCTTTGAAAGCTCCATGCCCGCGCGCGCGCCGAGCGAAAGGGTGTCCCCCGGCACGTAAACCGTCACCTTTACCGTCTCGTCCTCGTTCGTCTCAAGCGATAAAACCGCGAGATCCTCATACGTCTGATCCCCGCTCTTCAACGAAACCGCATCCCCCGCCGCAACGTAGGCGGCGTCCTCCTTGCTCACCTGCGTCGTAAAGCGCATGCCGCCCGACGTATCGGACATGAGAAACGCCGCCGTCTCGGGCGTCTTCTGCCCGACGGTAAGCTGCACGAGCGTGACCGTCCCGTCGATCTGCGCCGTGACCACCCCGCCGCTTTGCTTCGCCTCATCCAGCAGCGCGAGCTGGCGTTTCAGCTCCTCCATCGCAATTCGGTTGATCTCGGCCGAGCCATCTGCCGCGCCGGGCGCAGACGCGTCCTCAAGCGCCCGCTTCGCCTGCCGCTCCTTTTCCTCCTGCGCCCGCTCCTGCTCCTTCTCCTGCCGCTTCGCCTCCTCGAGCGCCTCGCGCGCCGCCTTCACGGACGCGTTTTCCCCGTCCTGCGCATCCCTCATAAATTCGTCCAGCTTTTCCTGCGCCTCGTCCCATGCCTGCTTCGCGTCGCGCACAAGCGCCGCATATTTTTCCGCCGTGCGGTCGTAATCCTCCTGCGCGCGCACAAGCGCCTGCGCCCGCTCCTGCGCCGCCTTCGCGGCCGCGCTCGTCTTCTCCTTTAACTGATAATCCAGCGCCGTGATCTCATTTTGAAGCGCCGTGATCTGATCATTGATGCTTCGCAAATCCTCCGGATCCTCCCACTTCTGGCGGTACAGCTCGTTGATCTTCCGCTGCTTCTGCGTGATTTCAAGCTGAAGCAGCTCGATGCCGTAATCGTCCGCGGGCGTCTTGCCCGCATCCTCAAGCGTCCGCTTCGCCGCAAGAAGCGCGCTCTCCTCCTGCTCAAGCGCACTCTCATAGGCGCTCTTTGCCGCCTCCTCGGCCGCCGCCAGCTCTGCGAGTTTCGCGTCGCTTTCCGCCCCGGCCTGCCTTTTTGCATCCGCGAGCTTTTCTCTGGCATCCTCCACCTGCTGCTCTGCCGCCTCCTTTGACAGCGCGCCCCCGGAGACGGCGCGCTCGTAGTCCTCCTGCGCGCGCCCGTGCGCCCTGCTCCTCTCCTGCGCCGCCCGCCGCTCGTTCGCGGCAAGCGCCTCGCCTGAAAGCCGCAGCTTTTCAATCTCATCGGCCAGCGCCTTCCTTGCTTCCTCGATGCTTTTCATGTCCAGCCGCGCCAGCACGCCGCCCTTTTTGACCGACTGTCCCTCCTGCACACACACCGCGTCCACCAGAACGGACGCCGGGGCATAGACCGGGCACTCGTCCATCTTCTCGACGACGCCGTCGCCCATGACCGTGTGAACGATCCTGCGCGCCT
>CAMTZV010000428.1 GCA_947086625.1 uncultured bacterium
GAGCCGGTGGTCGTTTCCGACGTCCGCCGCGGATGCGCGCAGCAGGTCTGCGTGCTCGTCGACCGCCTTCAAAATACACGTCAAAATCAGTAAAAACTGGATATTCTCATGCGGCGTCACGCCGGGATCGAGCAGGTTGATGCCGTCGTCGGTCGTGATCGACCAGTTGTTGTGCTTGCCGGAGCCGTTCACGCCCGCAAACGGCTTCTCGTGCAGCAGGCACTGCAAGCCATGACGGCCTGCGACCTTCTTCAGCGTCTCCATGATGAGCTGGTTGTGATCGGTCGCCACGTTGCACTCCGCGTAGATCGGCGCCAGCTCGTGCTGTGCGGGCGCAACCTCGTTGTGCTGCGTCTTTGCGGAAACGCCGAGCTTCCAGAGCTCCTTGTTGACATCCTTCATATATGCGCCGATGCGCTCACGGATCGCGCCGAAGTAGTGATCCTCCATCTCCTGCCCCTTCGGCGGCATCGCGCCAAAGAGCGTGCGCCCGGTAAAGATCAGATCCTTGCGCTTTAAGTATTTCTCGCGGTCTACGATAAAATACTCCTGCTCCGCGCCCACAGACGGCGTCACCTTCGTCGAGGTCGTGTTGCCAAAGAGCCGGATCAGGCGCAACGCCTGCTCGTCGACCGCCTCCATCGAGCGCAGCAGCGGGGTCTTCTGGTCGAGCGCCTCCCCGGTGTAGGAGCAGAACGCCGTCGGGATGCAAAGCGTCGCGCCCGCCGCGTCATGCCGCACAAACGCGGGCGACGTGCAGTCCCAGGCCGTGTAGCCCCGCGCTTCAAACGTTGCGCGAAGTCCCCCGGACGGGAACGACGAGGCATCCGGCTCTCCCTTGATGAGCTCCTTGCCCGAAAAGCTCATGAGCACCTTGCCGTTATCCATCGGCGCGGTGATAAAGGAGTCGTGCTTCTCCGCGGTCACGCCGGTCAATGGCTGGAACCAGTGGGTGTAATGGGTCGCGCCCTGCTCGATCGCCCACTCCTTCATCTCGTGCGCGACAACATCCGCGGTCGCGGGGTCGAGCTCGTGGCCCCCCTCGATCACCTCGCGCAGCCTCTTATACGTTTTCTTCGGCAGACGCTCCTGCATCACCGCGTCGTTAAAGACGTTTTCACCGAAAATATCCGATACGCAAAACAATTCTCTCTCACTCATGCTGATTTCTCCCCTTTCTAAAACGAAAAACGAGGGCGCCCCCTGACGGAACACCCTCGTTCGCTTCTCTGCCAACTAAAATACTCCTATTTTCTCAAAAAAGCAATAGCAAATCTTAGTTTTTTTATTTTCCTAATTTTCTTAAGCCTTTTCAACTAAGCCTTTCCAACGGAACCGAACAGCTCCATCTTCTCCTTTACGGTTGCCTTGATCGCATCGGTTCCGGGCGCTAAGAGCTTGCGGGGGTCAAATCCCTTGCCCTCCTGATCCTTGCCCGCCTCGATGTATTTGCGCGTCGCATCTGCAAACGAGAGCTGGCACTCGGTGTTGACGTTGATCTTGGAAACGCCGAGGTCGATCGCCTTCTTAATCATGTCCTCAGGGATTCCGGTACCGCCGTGGAGCACGAGCGGCATTGCGCCGGTCTTCTGCTGGATTGCGTCAAGCGTCTCAAAGCTAAGGCCCGCCCAGTTTGCCGGATATTTGCCGTGGATGTTGCCGATGCCCGCCGCCAGCATATCGACGCCGAGATCCGCAACGGACTTGCACTCGTCGGGATCCGCGCACTCGCCCATACCGATGACGCCGTCCTCCTCGCCGCCGATGGAGCCGACCTCTGCCTCGATCGATAAGCCGAGCGCATGAGAGACGTTTACAAGCTCGCTTGTCTTTGCGATGTTCTCCTCGATCGGATAGTGGGAGCCGTCAAACATGATAGAGGTGAAGCCTGCCTTGATGCACTTGTAGCAGCCTTCGTACGTGCCGTGATCCAGATGCAGCGCTACGGGAACCGTGATCCCAAGCTCCTCGTCCATCGCCTTTACCATAGCGGCAACGGTCTTAAAGCCTGTCATATACTTTCCTGCGCCCTCGGACACACCGAGGATTACCGGCGAGTTTAACTCCTGCGCAGTCAAAAGGATTGCCTTTGTCCACTCAAGGTTGTTGATGTTAAACTGGCCGACTGCATAATGTCCGGCTTTTGCCTTTTCCAACATCTCTTTTGCAGATACTAACATAATGATTCCTCCGTTTTTTCTATAATTATGAACGGCTTGTGCCGTTCACGCAAACTTGGATCTGACGTTCAGTATAAATATAGCATGAACCCCCGCGCTTGTAAAGAAATTTTCTTTCCGTCTTCTAATCCAGAAGTGCCGCCAGCGTCCTCTCGTCAAAGACGGCCTGCCGCACATGCTCTGCCTCGATCTGGTAGAGCGCGTTCGCCGCGATGTGCTCCGCCGCCTGCTCCAGATCGCGGATACCGGTCGTGTGCGAAAAGCGTGCGATGAGCACCTCCAGCGCGCCGTCCGTCAGGACGCACTCGTCCTCCCTCATGCTCATGCGCCGCAGCACTTTGGGCAGGGCAAATTCGGAAAAGATGATTTTTTTCTCCTCCGGCGTGTAGTCCGGGATATCGATCACGGCAAACCTTGACATGAGCGGCGCGCTGATCTGACTCTTGTCGTTGGCCGTGGCGATCGGGTAAACGCCGACCGTGGGAATCATGCACTCGATGTAGTTGTCCGTGAAGCCAAGGTTGTCGAGCAGCGTCAGCAGCACGTCCGCCGGATTGCCGTTGCCCTTCCCGGCGGCCGCCTTGTCCAGCTCGTTGATGATAAACACAAGGTTTGATTCCCCCGCCATCGAAAAGGCGTCCATGATAATGCCCGGCTTCGCGTTCGCGTAAATGCGGGAGCTTCCGGTGAGCTGCTCCGGGTCGTTGATCGAGCTCATGTCGAGCGTCGTCCACGGCAGCTTCAGGATGCGCGCCACCGCGTA
>CAMTZV010000429.1 GCA_947086625.1 uncultured bacterium
ACAAAAAGCAACAAAATGAGAAAAAATCAGAAAAGGAAAGGGAAGGGCGGCTGTGGGGTGCATGACAGCCGCGGACAGGAAGAGGAACATGGCTTTTAATATTGCAATTGACGGGCCTGCGGGAGCCGGAAAGAGCACCATTGCAAAGACGCTTGCAGCGCAGATGGGCTTTGTCTATGTGGACACGGGCGCGATGTACCGCGCGATGGCCTACTATTTTTTGCAGCAGGGCATTGCGAAGGAGGACGAGGCTGCAATCACGGCGGCGGTGGACGGTGCGGATGTGACGATCCGCTACGAGGATGGCGCGCAGCAGGTATATCTGAACGGCGAGAACGTCACCGGATTTTTGCGCACGGAGCAGGTTGGTAATATGGCGTCGAATACGAGCGTTTATCCGGCTGTGAGGCGAAAGCTCGTGGCGCTCCAGCAGAAGCTGGCGGAGACGACCGACGTCATCATGGACGGCAGGGATATCGGAACGTGTGTTCTCCCGGACGCGCAGGTGAAAATTTATCTGACTGCGAGCGTGGAGACGCGGGCAAAGCGCCGTTTCGACGAGCTTGTTGCAAAGGGCGGGACGCCGGACTTAAAGCAGATCGAGGCGGACATTGAGGAGCGCGACTACCGCGATATGCACCGGGAAATGTCCCCGCTTGTGCAGGCAAAGGACGCTGTGCTTGTGGATTCCTCCGCACTTGGCATCGACGAGGTTGTGGCAGAGATCCGTGCAGTTGTTAAAAGGAAATTATAGTTATGGAGGTTACGGTTGCAAAGAGCGCGGGCTTCTGCTTCGGCGTAAAGCGCGCGGTAGAGCTTGTCTACGAGCAGGCGAAGCGCCCGGGGGCGCTTTACACGTACGGGCCGATCATTCACAACGAGGAGGTCGTGCGGGATCTGGAAGAGAAAGGCGTGCGGGTCATTGAGGATGTTTCAAAGATTTCGGGCCTTGAGAAGGGCAGAGTCATCATCCGTTCTCACGGCGTTGGGCGGAAGATAGCCGATGCGCTTGAGGAAGCGGGCTTTGAGGTATTGGACGCGACCTGTCCGTTTGTAAAAAAGATCCACCGCATTGTCGCGGAGCACTCGGCGGCGGGTGAGCACATCATTATAATAGGAAATCCGAGCCATCCCGAGGTGGAGGGGATCTGCGGATGGTGTGATAAATCGCATACGACCGTCATCGAAACGCGCGAGGAAGCGGAGCAATTTTCCCTTTCCGAGAAAAAAAAGCTCTGCATCGTGTCACAAACGACATATAACAACAATAAATTTGAGAATTTAGTTGAAATTATCGAAAATAAAGGTTATTATATAAGCATATGTATTTTAAATACCATCTGCAACGCCACAGAAGAGCGCCAGAGAGAGGCAGGGAGCCTGGCAAAGAGGTCGCAGGCGATGATTGTTGTCGGCGGCAGACACAGCTCCAATACGCAGAAGCTATTTGAGATATGTAAGGATGAATGTAACGATACTTACTATATACAGACACTGGAAGATTTAGACGTAACTGAACTTCGTGGACTTGATAATGTAGGTATTACTGCAGGGGCATCCACCCCAAATAATATTATTGAGGAGGTTCAAAAGTATGTCAGAGATGAGCTTTGAACAAATGTTAGACGAGTCTTTTAAGACAATCAGACAAAATGAAGTTGTGGAGGGTACGGTCATCGATGTAAAACCGGACGAGATTGTCTTGAACATCGGATATAAGTCAGACGGGATCATCAGCCGCAGCGAGTACACCAACGAGCCAAACGTTGACCTTACCACGATCGTTTCCGTTGGCGATACGATGGAGGCAAAGGTGAAGAGAGTCAACGACGGAGAAGGCCAGGTGCTTCTCTCCTACAAGAGCCTGGCGGCGGAGAAGGGCAGCAAGCGTCTTGAGGAGGCGTTTGAGAACGGCGAGGTTCTGACCGCAAAGGTTGCGCAGGTATTAACCGGAGGCTTAAGCGTGATCGTGGATGAGGCGCGCGTATTCATTCCCGCAAGCCTGGTAAGCGACACGTACGAGAAGGATCTGACAAAGTACGAGGGACAGGACATCGAGTTTGTAATCACCGAGTTTAATCCGAGAAGACGCCGGATCATCGGAGATCGCAAGCAGATTATCGTTGCGAAAAAGGCGGAGCTGCAAAAGGAGCTGTTTGCAAAGATCAGTATCGGTGACGTGATCGAGGGAACCGTAAAGAATGTGACCGATTTCGGCGCGTTCATCGATCTTGGCGGTGTGGACGGCCTGCTGCACATTTCCGAGATGAGCTGGGGCAGGATCGAGAATCCGAAGAAGGTGTTCAATGTCGGTGATGTTGCACGCGTGTTTATCAAAGATATCAACGACACAAAGATTGCGCTTTCCATGAAGTTCCCCGAGGCAAACCCGTGGAACAACGCACAGGAGAAGTTTGCAGTCGGCACCGTATTGAAGGGGACGGTTGCGCGTATGACCGATTTCGGCGCATTTGTTGAGCTGACCCCCGGCATCGACGCTCTGCTGCACGTATCCCAGATTGCCAGAGAGCACATTGAGAAGCCCTCTGACGTATTAAAGATCGGTCAGGAGATCGAGGCAAAGATCGTTGATTTCAACGAGGCTGACAAGAAGATCAGCCTGAGCATGAAAGCGCTGCTCACGGCGGATGAGACACCGGCAGAGGACGCAGAGTAATCACCCGGCCCGGTAACGAAAAAAATTGAGAACTGTCCAGCGGCCGCACGGATGGGCGTATGCCCGGTGCGGCTGGCTGTGCCATGTTTTGAAAAATGAAGGTCGCAATTTCCAGCAATAATATCCAAAAAATCTATGTAAAAGGAAGAATCATATTATGTTAGAAAATTACGAAAAGTTTAAAAAAGACATTTATACGCTGACGAAGATCGATCTGAACGCTTACAAGGAAAAGCAGATGAAGCGCCGGATTGATACGCTG
>CAMTZV010000430.1 GCA_947086625.1 uncultured bacterium
CCGCCACAGCTTATCCAGCAGATTCTGCCTTGTGAACACGCGCCCCGGATGCGTCAGCAGCTCCCGCAAAATCTCAAACTCCCGCCCCGTCAGCGCAAACGCCTCGCCGTCCACAAACGCGCAGTAGCTATCCAGATCCAGCACAACATTTTTGTAGCCGATCGTCCGGTGTTCCTCCCCGCACAGGCCGCCGCTGCGCCGGAGCACCGCGGCGATCCTGCGCAGCAAAACCGGCACGGAAAACGGCTTTGTAATATAATCGTCGATCTGCAAATCAAGCCCCCGGATTTCCTCCTCCTCGCCGCAAAGCGCCGTCAGCATGATAACCGGAACCTGTGACTGCCTGCGGATCAGCTCGCAGACGCCAAAGCCGTCGATCTTCGGCAGCAGCACGTCGAGCAGCACGAGGTCAAACTTCCCCTCGCCAAACCGCTCGAGCGCCTCCACGCCGTCTCCCGCAAGCGTCACCGCATAACCGGCCTCCCGCAAAAAATTTTTCAAAAGCTCCTGTATGTCGGGGTCATCCTCAACGATTAGTATTTTTTTCATATACACACCTCACAATTTATACTCACGATCACTTAAGTTTGCCAATTTACCAGACTCACGAGCGCTTAGATGCTATACGGTGTTGGTAAAGTTTATCGCTCGTGAGTATAACATACATTTTTGTGATTTGTGTGTTTTTAACGATCTGCCAGTAATCTCCGACTGATGTCCATGGCGCTATATAAAACCCTTGTCACTATAACGTTCAAATCCTCAATTACATAAAAAGCTGAGTAACTACTTCATTGCTCTCCCTGAATTTCTGAAATGCCAAAGCTGCATCCTGCACCCTTCCCGCCCGCAGGTCATCATAACCTTCCTGCAGCTTTGTATGGATTTCCTCCGATGTCATCAAATCCGCGTTCAGCACAGAGGGCGCATTCGGTAAAGTAACAGCAAATGGTATTTCTTTTGCCGCTGTTTTACGGCAGGATTTACTCTTAAATTTAATGTTGCCGTCTTTTCCATGATAAAATCATCTCCCTTATAATTGATTTTGATCAAATCATATAAGTTGGATAATCAAAATATGGCAGGCAACCTATCAAAATTGCCTGCCATCGATCATCACCAGTAATTCTTTTCTTATACTAGCTGCGTGACTTCTGCTTCAATTTCTTTCAGTTCTTCCATGGATAAAGATGGAATATAATGTGCAATCTTTTCAAGGGACATTTCTCCATCCTTAATCATTCTTTCTGCTGTTTTTCTATCCGCATCATGCCTTTCACTTTTAAGAAATGATTTAATAATCTGTTCTTCATCAAACAAACTCATCATAATCGTCACAACCTCCTTCTCTCTTTCTACCAAATATTCTCTCAAGACATTTCTGTCCTTGCATATGCGAATTGTCTCCGTAACTGCCATCTGCGTCATGCCATGCAACCCAGTCTGCTCGTTAAAGACTTTACAAAAAAGAATGTACTGATTAATAATATCATCTTTACCGCTTTCATAAATAACTTTAGCTCTTATCTCAACATCAATGTTCTCATCGTGGAAAAATTCCTCTGATAATGATATGATGTCCCGCATTTTGCCCTTATTACCTGTAAAAATCACATAGAGTTCAGGCTTCGGCATTTTCACTTTCCTGCTCTGATATAAGTTTTGGCTAGTACGTTGAAAATATTCATGATAACTTTGGGCTATATATAATAAAGCTCTCACTAAAATATTTACCGTCCATGTCGTCTGTGCTTCCACAAGTACCATCAACTTATTATTGACAATGAATCCTAAGTCATTGTACAAATTATCAGTCAGCACATTTTCTATTGTCACATTCGTTAAAGAGTCCTCAGTTGCTGTTATATCCTCCGGATGAAGTGTCTGATACAATTTCAGCAAATAGCCTTTATTTTGAAAAAGGTCTATAAATACGCTATTTTTCGCGGTACGCTTTGCTTTGACCTCTTGCATCTGCTCTATATTTTTCTGCATCATATCACCCCAATCCTTTTTCTATATTCCAATTATACTGAAAAATATTTGTGTTTACAATAAAATTTCTATTAAATTAAGTCACTAATGCTTTACTCTTTTACGAAAGTCCCCTCAGAGACGGTCAGTAATAAGCCCACAGAGGAATTCCAGAAAAGCGGGAAAAAGAAAAGAAAAACCAGACTGTCTTACCGGCGATTTGCATAAATGCAATCGCTCGGTTTGACAGTCCCGCTTTCCTCATTGCTCGCACAAATCAGCAAGGCTTCTTTGTACGATTGATGTAATTATTTTATGCGTGATGTTATTCATCCAACCATAAGACAAAGCACACGCCCGACGATCACGCCGCTACTGCCTGATATCCACATACCCCATCGCAAGCGCCGTGTCCGTGAAATTGCCCGCGCCTCCGAAGGTGTCAAGGCTTACGTACAGCGAGCCAAGCTCCTCCTCGGTCACAAGCCATGCCATATGAACGGTCACGGTCTCGCCCGGCTTTATGCTGTCAATGTAGTTGTTGCCGCGCTCGCCGCCGGTCACGTCATAATACTGCATCTCCCAAAGGGAAGAACGGCCCCGGTTGACTGCCCTTGTCCATGCATCACCCGACCTGGGCGTCTCATAGGAATCCCTGCTGTCGCTGAAGCAGATCTGCATCTGCCCGTCCTTCTCACATATCCGCGTCAGATCCCCAAAGAAAAGTACCTCGTCAAGCGTCTTGTCTCCCGTGTTTGTATATTCGACAGTTGCATAAACCAGCTTCTGTGCAACCTCGCGCTCCTTCACCACCTCGGAAAGCGAATCGGTTCCGCCCTCCTTGATATACTGGATCGTCGCCGGGAGCAGTTTGCCGTCCGCGCCTGCGGCCGCTCTTAAATCCTCATCCACATGCGCGGGATCGAGCAGGGAGAGATCGTCCGCGACCTTCACG
>CAMTZV010000431.1 GCA_947086625.1 uncultured bacterium
GCTGATCCCGCCCGCCTGACCGCCCTGCTCCTGCGTCTGCCCCGGAAGATACACGCCTGCGCCAAGCGTCCCGCACGCCGCGTCGAGCCCTCCCGCCACGACCGGCGTTCCGACGAGAAGACCGGTCTGCGCCGAAGCCTCTCTGGTCACGGTTCCGACCACCTCATGACAGGCGTAAAGCCGCGGGATCTGATCGGCACAAAGCCCCAACTCTTTCGCCAGCTCATGGTCGAGCGTGCCGTCCTCCATATTGTAAAAATGAATGCCGTAGCCCTGCGAGTGATCCATGCTCTTTACGCCGGTGAGCTTAAGCGCTATGTAGCTGTTGCTCTGCATGAACACGTCCGTTTTTTCGTAAAGCTTTGGCATGTTCTTCTGAAACCAGAGCATCTTCGGCGTCGTGTAGCTCGGCAGGAAATCATTGCCCGCCACTTTATAAATGCGGGCGAAGCCAAGCTCCCGCTTTACCTGCTCGCAGATCTCCCGCGCGCGGGTATCCATCCAGATGGGCGTGCGCGCAAGCGCATTTCCGTCCTTATCGACCGGTATCGCCGACCAGCTCTGCCCGTCGATGCCGATGCCCGCGAGATCACCCGGCGCGATCCCGCTCCTTTCCAGCACCTCGCGAATGCCCGCACAGATGGCGCCCCACCACTCGTCGGCATCCTGCTCCACCCAGCCGGGGTTCGGGTAGTAAAGCCCGTACGGCTGGTTGGACTGCGCCAGCACATGCCCGTTTTTTTCAAATACGGCCACCTTGCAGGCACTCGTCCCGATATCGATTCCTAATAAATATGTTCCCACTTTTCTTCTCCTGAACTGTGTTCCTCTTTTTCACATTGCTTCCCGCCAGGCAAATCCCCGGCTCGGACTGCCACGAAACCGCTCAAGTCCGCCGCTGTCCAAAGCCTTCCAACCGTCCGGCCGCATCCGCCGTCTTTAGGAGATCACGCACGGATTTCCCGTACATGACCTCGGTCCGCAGACAGCACTCCTGCTGCGGTGCCTGTCCCGTGCCCTCCAGGCGCTCCAGCATCATCCGCGCCGCCTGCTTTGCAATCGCTCCGGTCGGCTGCGTGATGATCGTCAGCGACGGATGCAGCGCCCGCGCAAACTCGCGGTTGTCAAAGCCGATCACCGACATTTCCTGCGGAATACGGACACCCCTCTCGTTGAGCGCGATCATCGTCCCCACCGTCATCTCGTAATTTGCCGCAAAAAGCGCCGTCACCTCCGGGTGCGTATCGAGCAGCGCTTCCACACCCGCTGCCGCTGCGCCGATCGTGTACGCGCACCGCACGAGCCAGCCGGGATCAGCCTTAAGCCCCGCGTCCCGCAGCGCCAGCTCATAGCCGATGCATCGCTCTCTCGCCGTATAGGTATCCTCCGGCCCGCCGATCATCCCGATGTTCGTATGTCCGTGCCCGACGAGGATATCCACCGCCTTTTTTGCCGCGTCCCGGTTGTCCACAAGAACGCTGTCGCAGGCGATACCGGAGAGCCTGCGGTCGATGGCAACGATCGGCTTTTCGCCGGATGCAAACTGCTTCAGATGCGCACCCGTCGCGTCAACGGGCATATTAATGATGCCGTCCACCCGCTTGCGGCAGAGAAAATCCACCGCCTCGCGCTCGAGCGTCTTATCCGAGCGGCAGTCACAGATAATCGTCGCGTAACCGCTCCTGCGCAGAATGTCCTCGATATCCGTAATGATCTGCGCGCAGAAAATATTGTTCAACTCCGGGATAACGACGCCGATCGTGTGTGTCCGGTTCGTCTTTAAGCCGCGTGCGACCTCGTTGACCTCAAAATTCAGCTCGCGGATCGCCGCCTCGATCTTTTCCCGGTTTTTCTCGCGGACATTGCCGCCATTCAAATAGGAAGAGATCGTCGCAAGTCCAAGCCCCGTACAGCTTGCAATATCCTTGATCGTTGCAGCCATCAGAGCGCTTTGCCGTCGCAGCCGCACACCTTCATGCGGTTTTTCACAAGCTCCGTCACTGCCGCCATGCCGACCTCGCCGAGCTTTTTCGGATCAAACGTATCCGGCTTCTCAGCCAGAAGCTTTTTGCCCGCATCGGTGTAAGCCTTGCGAAGCTCTGTCGCAAAATTCACCTTGCAGATGCCGCGTTTTACGCAATCGCTCACATCCTCGTCCGAAAGGCCTGACGCGCCGTGTAAAACGAGCGGTACATCGACAACCTTTCGGATCTCACTGAGACGCTCCTTGTCGAGCACCGGAGTCCCCACATAAAAGCCGTGCGCGGTTCCGATCGCAACCGCCAGAGAATCGATGCCGGTTTTTTCCACAAATTCCTTCGCCTCCGCGGGGTCGGTGTTCGTGTCGGCCACCGCCACAAGATCATCCTCCTTACCGCCGACCTTGCCCAGCTCCGCCTCGACCGGAATGTGATTCGGATGCGCAACGGAGACGACCCGCGCACTCACATCGATGTTCCCCTCAAAGGGAAGCTTCGAGCCGTCGATCATGACCGAGGTATAGCCTTCCTTCACCGCCTGAACCGCCAGCTCAAAGCTGCTGCCGTGATCCAGGTGCAGGCAGACCGGCACGCTCGCGTCTCTCGCCTCAGCCGCCACCATCCCGACAAACATCGCAAGGCTTGCATACTTTACGGTCGAGGGCGTCGTCTGAATCATCACCGGCGCTTTTAATTCCTCCGCCGCCCGGATGATGGCCTTCACCATCTCCATATTTTCAGCGTTGAACGCGCCGACGGCGTAGCCGCCCTTCTGCGCGTCAAGCAGCATCTGTTTTGAAGTAACCAAGGGCATTTTTTTATCCTCCTATCTTTCATGTCGCGCCCGTTCGCCTTCGCTCCCGGGCATATCGCCGGAAGGCATATAAGAAATGCTTCGCATTTGGCCTTCCTCCTGAATGTCGCGCCCGTTCGCCTTCG
>CAMTZV010000432.1 GCA_947086625.1 uncultured bacterium
AAAAAAAACACGACTGCTGGCGATCGTGGGGATCGCGCTTCTGGTTTTCCTGTATCTGCTCACCCTCGTGCTGGCGCTCACCGACGATCCGAACACAATGCACGCGTTCCGCGCGTCGATCTACTGCACGGTGCTCATCCCGGTGCTCATCTGGGCGTACACCTTTATTTACAGGCTTCTGAAAAACAATTATGGCGATACGCCGGATGAGTCGAAAAAGAGGGAGTGAAGCACTCCCTCTTTCTGTCCGGTCTGCAATTATCGATAAATGATATCCTCCCTGCCCGGGCCGTTGGAGACCATCGTGATCGGGTAGCCGAGCTGCTCCTCGATGAACTCGATATAGTTCCGGCAGTTTTCCGGCAGCTCGTCGTAGTTTCGGATGCCCTGCACGTCGCACTTCCAGCCGGGGAGAACCTTCAGCACCGGCTTCGCCTGTTTCAGCCTTGCGGTCACCGGGAAATCGGTCGTCACCTCGCCGTCAATCTCGTAGCCGACGCATACCGGGATCTCGTCGAGATAGCCAAGCGCATCCACAACAGTCAGAACCACGTCGGTCGTTCCCTGCAGCCTGCAGCCGTATTTGCTCGCCACACAGTCAAACCAGCCCACGCGTCTGGGGCGTCCGGTCGTCGCGCCGTACTCGCCGCCGTCCCCGCCGTGGTCGCGCAGCTCCTTCGCCTCGTCGCCGAAAATCTCGCTGACAAACTCGCCCGCACCAACCGCAGACGAATACGCCTTGCACACGGTAAAGATCTGCCTGATCTCATAGGGCGGGATGCCCGCGCCGATCGCGCCGTACGCCGCAAGCGTGGAGGACGACGTAACCATCGGGTAAATGCCGTGGTCGGGATCCTTCATCGTTCCGAGCTGCCCTTCCAGAAGAATCGTCTTATTCTCCTTTAACGCCTGTGCGAGATATGCGGACACGTCGCACACGTAGGGCGCAATCATCTCCTTATAGCCGTGCAGCTCCGCCAAAAGCTCCTCCGGCTGGATCGTGGGCTTGTGATACAGATGCTCGAGCATCACATTTTTCTGCTCACAGATGCGCGCCGCCTTCTCCTGCAAAAGCTCCTCGTCGAACAGCTCGCTCACCTGGAAGCCGATCTTCGCGTATTTATCCGAATAGAAGGGTGCGATCCCGGATTTTGTCGAGCCGAAGGACTTTCCGCCCAAACGCTCCTCCTCATACTGGTCAAAGAGCACATGATAGGACATGACCATCTGCGCGCGGTCGGACACAAGGATCTTCGGCATCGGCACGCCCTTCGACGTGATGTCCGCGATCTCGCTGCACAGCTTTTTTACGTCAAGCGCAACGCCGTTTCCGATGACGCTCGTCGTGTGATCGTAGAACACGCCGCTCGGCAGCGTGTGCAGCGCGAATTTGCCGTAATTGTTCTTGATCGTATGTCCCGCGTTGGCTCCACCCTGAAAACGGATGATAATGTCCGCATCTTTTGCGAGCATGTCCGTGATTTTTCCCTTACCCTCATCGCCCCAGTTTGCTCCAACTACTGCTTTAACCATTGTCGTACCTCCTATGTAAATGTCCTGTGCGGACGCGCGCATAGAAAAAAGCAGGGTGTAAAAACCTGCTTTTTAACGTCCGTTTTTACTTTCTGATTATACACGATTCTTCCGGTAAAGTAAAGGCTGTTTTCGCAAAACCTTACACCGGCGCGCCGAGCCTGTGTGAGCACGCAAGCGCCAGCGCGCCCGGCCCGATATGACAGGAAACACTTAAAGAAAGCGGATTGATTACGATCTCGTGCTCCGGGAACACCGCCTGCACCTCGTCCTTAAACTGCTCTGCCGCCGCCAGATCATACGTGTAGGCGATTTCCAGATGCATATTTTTGCCGGACGCGTCGTGGAAACGTTCGGCAAAATCCTTTTTGACTGCCTCGGTCATGATTGTCTTCGCCTGCTTCAGCGTGCGCGCCTTTGCAAAGGCGTCGAGCTTTTCACCCTGGATCTGCAATACCGGCTTCAGCTTCAAAAGCGTCCCCAGCGCCGCCGCCGCGGGTGTGATGCGTCCGCCCTTCTTTAAATAGGTCAGCGTATCAACCATGATATAAATAGAAGACAAAAATTTTTCTTCCATCAAAACATCCCGGATCTGCGCCGCCGTTTTCCCCTCGTCCGCAAGCTGCTTTGCATCCAGCACAGACTGGCGCTGCGTCACGGAGATGCGCTGGTTGTCCACAACCTGCACCTTTCCGTCAAAATCCTGCGCGAGCATCAGCGCCGTCTCGCACGAGCTGGAAAGCCCGCTCGACATCGGGATGTGTACGATCTCGTCATATTTTTTCAGCAGACTGTTCCATGTATCCGTCACGCTGCCGACCGTCGGCATGGACGTCTTAATCTGCGCCCCCTCCTTCAGCCGCCCGTAAAACTGCTCCTGACTCAAGTCAATCTCCTCAAACAGCATCTCCTCGTTGATATAAAAAGGCATCGGCATCACATGGATCCCCAAACGCTCGCCCTCTGCCTGCGTAATTCCCGAATTGCTGTCCGTCACGATCGCTACCTTACTCATGTTTCCCTCCATAAAACAGTATTTGAGAGCATTGTAGCACATATATGGAGGAAATGTAAACCTCCAGTTCTCCCGGGTTGTGAATCGGAACGTATTCTGGTAAGCCGAAAATGCATCTTGGTTATAAGGAGATTTCCTTTCACAAAAAAATATGCTATCATTTTCAAAGAGGTGGCAAAATTACATACGGCTTTGTGCAAATCGGCAAATCATGTATGAAGCAGGATGCAAAAGAAATCCATTCGCTGATTCAGAATCGACGCAAAAATCAGGATCAGGATATACAACTGTCAAAATAACTCAGAGGAAAAAGGCATGAATAAAAGAAGCACACACCATGTTGTCAGTATGACGTTTATTTTGT
>CAMTZV010000433.1 GCA_947086625.1 uncultured bacterium
GCTCTTTGTTTTCCATGTTGAACAGCGGCCACGTCGGGATACCCTGTGATCGCTTTTTCCTATCACAGGGCATCGTTTCCCGCTTCTATATTTACTTCTTCATACGCTCCCGAAACTCCAGACAGAGCATTGTAATATCGTCAAACTGGGGCGCATCCCCCACGAAGGCGTCGATATCCTCCTTTATCCGACGAAGCAGCTCCTGCGGCGGCGCATCCGCATGTCTGCACAAAACCTGCTCCAGCCGCTCCATGCCGTAGAGCTCTTCGTTCCCGTCCGTGGCCTCCGGCACGCCGTCCGTGTACTGGAACAGCCGGTCCCCCGGTTCCATCCGAAGGCTTCCGCTCTCATAGGACATTCCCTCCAGACCGGCAAGCACAAATGCCGCATCGATTTTGTAGGGGACAAATCTGCCATCCCCCCTGCAAAGAAACGGAGGCTCATGCCCCGCATTCACAAACAAAAACTCGCCCGTCACCAGATCGAGCACGCCCTCAAAGGCAGTGATAAACAGTCCCTCGCTGTTCGACTCGCACAGCAGCTCGTTGACCTCCATAAAGACCCCGCCCAGGTCGCGGCCCGGCCGGGTGTGATCCTTGATCAGCGTTTTGCCGATCACCATAAAAAGCGCGGCGGGAACACCTTTTCCCGACACGTCCGCCACGACAACGGCGAGATGCCGTTCATCCACCATAAAGAAATCATAGAAGTCGCCGCCCACCTCCTTTGCCGGATTCATCGTGGCGTAAATATCAAATTCCGCCCGCTCCGGAAACGCAGGAAAAATACAGGGCAGCATGGACGCCTGGATCGTCCGGGCGATCTCCAGCTCCGTCCCGATACGCTCCTTCTCCGCCGTCACACGGGAAAGATTGTCTATGTACGCCTTTAGGCTGTCGGTCATACGGTTAAACGCCTCCCCCAAAAGAGCCGTCTCATCATCGGAGTCCAGCCGGATACGGTAATCCAGATTTCCCCCGCTGATCTCCCCCACGCCCTCTGTCAGCGTATAGACCGGCCGCGTCAGACGTCTCGCAAACTTGTCGGACAAAAACACGTCAGCAGCCGCCAAAGCCAGCGCGATCAGGAGAAAAATAACCGCCAGCCTGAAAATCCTGCCGTTGATGTCCGCGGTTGTCCTGTCGGTGACCGCACCGATCGTCTCCTGGAGCCCGTTGATGTGGCTCATGATCGAGGCATCGTCCAGACCGATGACCGTCGCCATCGCCCAGCCCGTAGTCGAAAGCGGGCAATAGGCCACATAGGACTCCTTCCCGTCCAGCACGATCTGGGAGACGCCCGACGCTCCCACGCCGATCTTGCGGAGGACTGCCGCGAGCGCTTCGTTGTCCGTCTGTGCCAGGTTGTCCCTGAAACGGTTGATCTCACTGTCCGCATTCTCGTTGGCATTGACGATGACGTTCATCCCCCTGCTGTTTACCAGAAAGGCGTAGCCGTTCGCGCCAATCGTCGTGCTCTGCACGAGCTCGCGTATATTTTCAACCAGCCCGCCGCTGCCCGCCACGCCAATGAGCCTGCCGTCCACATACACCGGCATCGCGCAGATCAGAGCAGCTCCCCGCCCGGAGCCGTCCTGCACGGGATTTGTCCAGTACACCCCGCCGCCCTTCTGCTTTGCTGCCTCCGTGTACCAGCCGGTCTCCCTCGCGTCGTACTCGACCATCGGCATGGTGAGCGTATCTGCCAGCACGTCGATCCCCGAAGATTCCAGACAAAAATAAGTCGCGCCGATGCCGTCGTACGTGCCGTCCCCGCGATCGAAATTGCGGATGCCGCCCAAAGCCCCCTTTAAATAACGGGCGAGAAACAGCTCGCGCCGCATGGAAGGGGTCAGGCTTCCCTCGTCAAGCTGCGCCTCCACGACAACGCCCGCCTCCTCCACGACAGAATCCGGGGCCATGACGCAGCGGGGCGCCCGCATGTGAAAGGAGAAGCTCCCCAGCGCTTCCTCCGGCAGATTGCAGGAAAAGTCAAAGCTGTCCACCGGCAGCTCCCCGCCGCCGCGCCCGCCCGTATAATCCGAGGCATTGGAATAAATATCCTGTGCCGCCATCGCCACCAGCCTCGTCTGGTTTCTGATTAGCTGCAGGCTCTTATCAGCCAGGCTGCTCTTATCCTTTGCCAGCGTTAAAAGCTCCTCCTTGATCTGCGAGCGCAGGGCATCCGTCGCATCCTCCGCGGTGCGCTCACTCAAATCCTTCAGGCTGCCGGTGGTGCTCTCGCGGATATCCCGGATGCTCAGCCCTGATATCGTCCCCAAAAGCACGATGGATGCCATAGAAATCGACAGGACAAGCCGGACTACTTTATTTTTGATCTTCTTCAATGCCGCTCTCTCTTTCCTCTGAAAATTCCAAAACAAAACGCCGGGTGCCCGTCCGCTAACGCATTTTTTGCCGGTTTGCCCTGATATAGGCGAGCAGCTCCCCCTGCCCGTACAGATGGATGTCCCCGTAACGGATCTTCTGCTCCCCGATAAAGGCGAGCATCAGATACTCCGCCCCGGTCTGCATGGGCTTTATCCCGGTAAAGAAAAAGCCTGCCTCGCAGAGCCTGCGGTACGAAAAGACGGCCGCATTGTCCTTCATGTTCAGATAGCAGAGCACGGTCGTATCCCACCGCGCGCGCCAGTCGAGCGTCCCGCGCTTCAAAAGCCCCGGAAAATCCCGTCCCGTCCTGCGTATCATCCAAATGTGCGTGTTGTGCAGCGGCTCTCTCTCCCACGACATCTCCGTTCTCTCCGTACACGGAGCATTCTCTGCGGCCACGATCCTGCAGGCCACGCCGAGCTCTCCGTAGATGCGGCAGACCTCCCTCTCATGCTCCGGAGGGCAATAAAGGCTCCCCACGTCCCGGACATGCTCTCTCCTGCACATCAC
>CAMTZV010000434.1 GCA_947086625.1 uncultured bacterium
GTGTTGTAGCCGCTCTTTCCGTGGACGGCCTCGATCTGTTCGTGGATCGTCTCGTAGAGCGCGTACAGCTCGTCGGCGCTTTTCGAGCTGCACGCCCACGCGATGGACGCCAGCCGCTTTTTGTCGTCAAACATATACTTGACCGTTCCGGCCTTGCCCTGATACTCTTTCTCGTAGGTATAGGTCGTGCCGCCGTAGACCGAGTCGTACGTCTCGTAGTCCGTGCCCTCGATTTTCTCCATGTCCTTTACGCTGCTCGCCCACTTCAGCTCCGAAAACGGGCAGTCGGGAAGCGTCGTGCTCGCGTTGCTGCCGCAGCCTGCGAGGGATAGTACCGTGAGTAGCGATAAAAATATATATAACATTTTTTTACTTTTTATTCGTTTCATGTGTCGATGATTCCTCCTAATATTACATTGTAACGTCCGAACGGGAGTGTGTCTGTGTCAGGGATAACGAGCCGATGATGGCTTTGTCGGTGCTTTTATGCCGAAAACGGCGCCGTCATAAACTGCTTTGGCGTAATCCCCTTGTACTTGTGGAATGTCTTGATAAAATAGCTCTCATCGTTGAAGCCGCACGAGAGGGCAACCTCCTTGATGGAGATATCCTTCGTGGAGAGCATCTCGCAGGCGCACTCGATCCGGTAATAGTTCAGGTAATCGATGGGCGTCCGCTCGGTCATGCTGCGGAAATAGCGGCAAAAATACTTCTCGTTCATGCCCGCGATCTTCGCAAGGTGCTCAAGCCGGATGTTATTATAATAGTTGTCCGAGATGTATGCAAGCACATTCTTGATGGAGTTGAGCCGCTCGTTTGCGACGGCGTCATCCTGATTCTGCTTGTACAGATGTTTTTCCAGAACAATCCCGATCAGCTCATACAGATAGCCCTGCACCTTAAACTCGTAGCCTGTTCTGCGGGATGAGAGCGCCTCGCACAGATGGTCTACCAGCGCGCAGATGCCGTCGTCGTGGGCGGAGAGCAGCGTCTGGATTAAGATCTTATGGTCGGTGATATCCTGCACGATTTTCGAGCATGCGTGGTTGTCTTTCATAAGGATCTGAAGGTCGAACACGATACAGTCGTAAACGCAGTCCACGGGCGTACCGCCGTGGAGCTCGCCGTCCGTGACAAAGAGGACGTCCCCCGCATGGTAAAGCTTCGTCTCATTGTTAATCGTCAGATGAAAGCTCCCCTCCGTGATGCGGATAATCTCGTACTCGGTATGCCAGTGGTAGGTCATATGGTAGCGGGGGCTGCGGGGCTGCTCGTGGTAAAAGGCGATCGGAAAATTAAACGTTCCGTGTCTGCGCTGCTCCTTATACTCAATGTATTTCATGCAATCTCCTTCATCGCTTGTATGCATAACAGGTGAATATAGTACGATATATTTTACTATTATACCACTTTTCATATACTTTTCAATCAGTTATAATAAAGATGAAACCAGAGCGTACCGTTTCGCGAACACGTTCACCCCGAATGGAAATGTACAGGCAGGGGTGACGGTCAGCGGCGAAAGGAGTGTCTTATGGCAGCTACCATACGAGATATCAGAACACAGACCGGCTTATCACTTGCAACGATTTCAAAATATCTGAACGGTGGAAACGTGCTGCCTGAGAACCGGGAGAAGATCGAGACGGCGATCCGCGATCTGAATTATGAGGTCAACGAGATCGCGCGCGGGCTTGTGACGAACCGGACGAAAACCGTGGGCATGATCGTCTATGACATTGAGAGCATGTTTTCCGGCGTGCTCATCCGCTATGTAGGCGATTCTCTGCGCAGAGAGGGCTATGCGCTTGTCGTGTGCGACTCGTGTAACGATGAAAGGATCGAGGCGGACAACGTGCGCTTTCTTTTAAATAAGAAGGTGGACGGGATTCTGATTATACCGGTCTCACGGAAAGCGGATTTTCTGCTTCGGGCGAAGGAAAAACGGGTGCCGGTTGTTTTGATGGACCGTTCCTTTGCGGATTCCGATTTTGACTGCGTGAAAATCGATAACCGGATGGCGGCCTACCGCGCGGCAAACTACCTTCTGGAGCGAGGGCACAAAAAGATCGCAATCATCGCGTCGCGCGTGGAGTATACGGGCTGGGAGCGATTTAAAGGCTTTCAGGAGGCGATGGGCGAGGCCGGCATCACGGTTCCGGAGGAATACTGCAAAATCGGCGTACATACGATTGAGTTCGGGCACGAGAGCATGTTAAGCCTCTTAGAGCTTCCCGACCGCCCGAGCGCGGTGCTCATGACGAATTACGAGACGTCGCTTGGCGCAGTCATGGCGGTCAATGAATCACGGTTTGACTGCCCCGGGGATATCTCGATGATGGGCTTTGACGACCTCATCATGTCCCATGTCGTGAAGCCGAAGCTGTGCATGGTCGTACAGCCGATGAAGGAGATGTGCGAGAAGGCGGTCGAGCTGATCCTGTCACAGATCGGCGGCGACGAGAAGCGCCCGCCGATCGAGATCAGTATGGGAACCACGTTTCGCGACGGAAACTCTGTCAAACCGTTGCAGGGAAAGTAGCGGCAGATGATGGGCGTTGCAAGTGACTATCCTACTATATTTTTCCCAAAACGTCGCATTTGATTCGATTGACAAGCGACGATTTTTGTAGGATAATAACCTTACTTGAGGGTGAAACGTTTCATCCTTTACGCCAACAACAGAACGGTTCACACTGTGTCGGAGCAGATATGGCAGCTTTGGAGGGCGTGCGGACCGGTAACAAAAAAATTCAGTTGGGAGGAAGAAAGTTGGAAAAGATCAAACAAAATCCAATCGTAAAAAAACTGGGCTTTAACCGAATCGTGCTGTGCCTTGTGCTGATTCTCATGTACATACTGTTCAGCGTGAGCGTGAAAGGTTTCGCGGGACT
>CAMTZV010000435.1 GCA_947086625.1 uncultured bacterium
CCCGGCGAAGCTGTGGCAGATGCCGGGCGCGACGCAGTTCCCCATGCCGTGGCCCCTGCCGCCGCGGTCTACGCCGCTGGATGTGCAGGCGACGTCGTATTTGGCTGCGTCCGTTAAAATTGCAAGCTTTTCCATTAGATCCGACTGTACGCAAAGCTCCATAGCTGCCTCCTGAAATACTTTGAAATAAAGTCTTGACAATCGCAAACATCTGTTCTAAAATGACTATACCACAAAAGTCATGCGAACGCAAGTTCGATTTGAAAAATTTAAAAAAAAGTAACAGATGTTACTTTTCACACCCGAGCCACGCAGAGCCCGCCCCAGCGAAGCGAGGGCGGGCTCTGCGTACCCAAGGGGCATGCTATGGCTGCGGGAGAACATGATTCAGGTTGCAGTTTGGACTTCGCAAAGCGAATTTTCATGTCCAAACTGCCAGTTACTGGTCACGGAGTGAGCAGTAACGTGTGCATAGAAATCTACACGCTCTGAAACGCTTTTGGTTCCTCTGCCGTTATGCAAACGGATAGTCGAAAATTCCCGTTATGGCGCCATCCTCGACCCGGAAAAAGAACGGCATCTTCATTTCCTCAAAGGAGGGATAGCCGGACAGGTATGTTTCAAAGACCGTGCGGTCCATCGTCACGCAGTATCCCGGAGTCTGATCAGGATTAAATTCTCCGCCCCAGTCGATGAACGTGTAGGATGTCTGGTCGTTTAACTGCCATGTTACCCGTCGTGCCTGTTCCGTGTTGAGGTAATAGCCGCTGATCATGTCATCCTCCGTAAGTCCGAGCTCCTCGATGCGCTCCGTGTTATCAGGTGCAATAAATTCGATGATCTCAACGGTCATCGTATCGTCCGCTATACCGCGGATGATGCCGCAGATGGGATATTCGCCCGCATCGTAGCGCGGCGATGTTTCCAGACGCGTGACCGTCTCGTATGCTTCCCAGAGGTCGTCGGCAGCGTTGTAGCGGTAGAAGCGGCTGCAGTCTTTCGACACGGCATAGCTTCCCACGAGACGTCCTGCCATCCCGTTTGAGGCATTGCCTGCATAGCGCAGATCGAACGCGTAGCATGTTGTCTCATCGATGGAGAGCTCTTTTGCCGCCTCCATGTCCCATTCCAGGGGCGACCCGTCTGCGGCGCGCAGATCCCTTTGCAGCTCGCCGAGCGCGGTGAGATAAGAGGTAAGTGTTTCCTGCATACTGACCATTGCGCAGTCCGAGCCCGGGATGTCCTCCCCGGCGAGAATGTTTTCCCCGGCGGGAGTGTCCGCTCTGGCAGAGGTGGCAAATACCAGTACGATTGCTGTGAGGACGGTTACGCTTATAAGCGCTGCCGTCACGGTAAGCTTTTTCGTTTTCATAATCGCTGTGATCCTTTCTTCGATTGCGTTTTTATTGAAGCTGTTATAGAGGGGCAGCAGGCCGCTTTTGGCTTCTTCCATACTGATCAGCGTGCGCGCGTAGGATGAGCGGGACTCCACTCCGAAACGCCGTACAAGGCATTCGTCGCAGGAGAGCTCAACATCCCGGTTAAATAACAGGTACATGACCCAGACGAACGGGTTAAACCAGTGGATGCACAGAGCGGCTGTCGAGATGAGCTTTGCAAGCGCATCCCATCTGCGGATATGGATGTACTCATGCGTGAGCACATACCCAAGCTGCGTCTCGTTGCGCCAGTCCGTGCTTTGCGGCATCAGGATGACCGGGTGGAAAATACCGTACGTCAGCGGAGCACAGATCCGGTCAGACTGGCGGATTTCCATGTGCCGCCTGAGCGGGTGCGCATGCAGCCATTCCCGGGCAAAGGCATTGGAAACGGGCAGCGAGGTGCAAAACTCCATCCGGCAGCGCAGATAGGATACGGTAAAGCAGACTGCGAGCAGGAGGGCGACAATACAGTAGGCGGCAAGAAGGACGGATCCTGTATGCGGTTCCTGTGTGGGTGCGGCGGCAGGCAGCTCCATGTGAGGTACATCGGGAGCCGCGGACGGCAGCAGGAGAGCAGCCGCGGGCGTCTCGGCGATGGTCTCGTGGATGGGTGCATTTCGGCTGGCAAGGGAATAAACGCTGCATACGGAGGGAACGGAAAATGGCAGGAGCAGCCGCGCAATACTGATCTCCCACAGGATCAGAAACGTTTTTTTCGGCAGGCGGTTGATCGCGACGGCGCGCACTGCGGTGATCGCGAGGATCATCAGCGCACCGGAAACGCTCATTTTCAGCAGTTGCATATGCTTCACCTCACTCCATGGTGTCTACGATCTGCTTTAACCGATCGATCTGCTCGGCGGAGAGCTTCTTTCTGCCAAGCAGCGCAGCGAAAAGCTTGTCGGCGGAGCCGTCGTAAATCTTGTTGATCAGTTCGTCTGTCTCGGCCTTCTGCACATCCTCCTTGGGGATGAGGGCATGGCACATAAAGTTCGGCTCGGAGCGCTCGATGGCCCCTTTCTTGATGCAGCGCTTGATAATGGTGTAGGTCGTGTTGACGTTCCAGCCGGTCTCATCCTTTAAAATATTGGATATATTTTTTGCGGTCGTGTCTCCCTTCTGCCAGAGAACGTTCATGACCTTTAATTCCGAGTCAAAAAGCTTGATATCCATTGGTTTAACTCCTTTCGATCAGATGCATAAGACTACAGTAGTTTATCTGTATGCATACTACCATAGTCTTATGAATCTGTCAATATGAAAAAAAGGATTGACGAAAAAAATATGAAAGGCTAAAATACCATTTTATAGTGGAATGTGTTGCAGGTATATGGCGATTCGCCGGGAAAGGAGCATATATGAAACATATTTTTGGAAATCTGCTGCGGCATAAGCTCGCTGTGCTCGCGATACTCCTGCTTTTGGTGATGCAGGCCTATTGCGACCTGTC
>CAMTZV010000436.1 GCA_947086625.1 uncultured bacterium
AGGCCCCGATTATGCGTCAACCGTGAGCAATGCGATTGCAAACGGGGATTTTTCCGATCCGGCCTATACAAAGGCGGCGCAGCTTCTGTATGACAGCGCCAAGGCAGGCCTGTTCCAGAACGGCTTTGACACACAGGATTACGGAACGGCACAGAACCTTTTTACAAACGGCCAGGCGGCGATGTTCTATATGGGAAGCTGGGAGGCTTCCATGGCGTTAAACGAGGATATTCCGGAAGAAGTGCGCGATAACTTCGTGTGTTCACAATGCCGACAATTGAGGGCGGCGTAGGCACAGCGACCGACATCGCAGCGTGGAACGGCGGCGGCTATGCGGTATCCGAGAGCTCCGAGAACAAGGAGGAGGCAATCAAATTCCTGAACTTTATGTACCAGCCGGATAAGCTCTCCAAATATGGATGGGAGAACGGCGTGGGCATGTCCGCGCAGGATCAGACCGACTACATGTCCGGCAGCGAGACAGAGCTTCAGATGCAGTTTGTGGATGCGGTAAACAATGCGACAAGCGTATCGGGGACGCCGATCAACGACTGCGGGCCGTCCGAGTTTAAGACGGTCATCGAGATCGCGGTTCAGGGCGTGTCAAACGGAAGCCTGAGCGTAGACGAGTTTTTACAGTCGCTCGCTGAGGCGTGTCAATAAGAAATCTTTACATATAGAATCCCTAATAGGAACATGACCGTCGGAGTAATCATTGCCGGCGGTCATGTTTTAGGGGAGACACATGGCCGCCGGCAATGCGGGCGGGCGACACCTTCTATTAAGAGGAGCAGACAGTATGAAAAAATTATACAGTAACAAGCTTGTAATTTTTACGCTGGTACTTCCGGGGCTGCTTGCGTTTTTATTTGCGATTTTAGCCCCGATCTGCCTGAGCGTCTATTACGGCTTCACGGATTACACCGGAATGGGAAGCCTGAATTTTATCGGCCTTGCAAACTATAAAGAGCTGGTTCATGACAAGGCGTTCTGGCTGTCCATGCGCAACTCGCTGTTTCTGGCGCTTGGGTTTATCTGCATCCAGCATCCGATCGCGATCGTCGTGGCGGCGATACTGGATAAGCTCGGCGGCAGGGGCGAGGGCGTGTTCCGCTGCATCTATTTTATTCCGAATGTCATATCGGTGGCAGTCATTGCTTATCTGTGGAGATTTATTTACAATCCGGATTTTGGCCTGCTGAACAATATCATCAAGGCGTTCGGCGGAAAGGGCGATACGAACTGGTTTGGCACGGATATGGCAATCTGGTCGGTGCTCATCGTTCTGATCTGGCACGGCTTCGGATGGGGAATGCTCATCTATTATACGGGCATCAAGAATATCGATCCCGTGCTCTACGAGGCGGCGGCGATCGACGGGGCGAGCCAGAAGACGATCTTTCTGCGGATCACGCTTCCGCTGATGAAGCCGGTCATCCAGGTAAACGTGACGATGGCGGTCATCTCCGCGTTAAAGCAGATGGAGACGGTGTACCTTCTGACAAACGGCGGGCCGAACAACCAGACGCAGTTTGCGGCGAACTATCTGTACCAGCAGGCGTTTAAGGCGTATAAATATGGCTACGGCAACGCGATCGGCGTTGTGTTTATCGTGATCTGCCTTGTGGCGACGGTTTTACTCAACTGGATCTTTCGCGACAGGAGCGAGGTGAATCCGAAAATCAGGAGAAAGAGGGCTGTGGGATGAAGAAGAAAAATATGACGGTCGGGAAATGCTTTTTGTGGGCGGTTCTCGTAATGATGGCAGTAATACAGATTTTCCCTCTGATCTGGCTGGTCGATTTCTCGCTTGCCAGCAGCACGGAGATGTTTACGAGCGGGCTTTTAATTGTGCCGGAGAAAATTCAGTGGGGCAATTATGTAAAGGCTTTTGTGGATGGGCACTTTCTGCTATACTTAAAAAACAGTGTGCTGATCAATGTGCTTGCGGTCGTACTCGTGATCCTCATATCGATCATGGCCGCGTTTGCGTGCAGAAGGATGCACTGGAGACTGAGCGGGCTTGTCAAAATGCTGCTTTTGATGGGAATGATGATCCCGATCCATGCGACGCTTCTGCCGAACTATAAAATGTACAGCCAGCTTCACATGACGGACACCATCTGGGCGCTGCTCATTCCGTATGTGGCGTTCTCGCTCCCGCAGGGTATGTTTCTGATGACGAGCTTTATGGAGGCGATCCCGGAGGAAATCGAGGAGGCGGCGGTCATGGACGGGTGCGGAATTTACCGGATCGTCTTTCAGATCATCACGCCGCTCTTAAAGTCGTCGATTGTGACGGTGGCGATCATGACGTTTTTAAATAACTGGAACGAGTTCATGATGGCGCGTACATATCTGAAAACCGATACGTGGAAAACGCTGCCCTTCTCCGTGCTGGAGTTTACGGGGCAGTATTCTTCAAACTATGCGGTCCAGTTTGCGGTTATGGCGCTCACGGCGGCTCCGGCTGTGATTGTGTACATTGTGCTGAACAAGCACATTACAAAAGGCGTTGCAATGGGCGCGGTAAAAGGATAAAATAAGGAGAGACGCATATGGGACGAATCAGACAGAGGATCAACCGGCTGAGTGTAAAGAAAAAGCTGGTACTTTACGGGTATCTCACGATCACGCCGGTGCTCATCGTCCTGTGCGTCATTCTGACGGCTTACAATTATCGCAGGGTCATGGACGAGCGGCTGCAAAACGACCTGTTTGCGGTGAACTCGCTCGCGGAGAGCTGGAGCGCATTGCGGACGGACATCAAGGATTTTTCCACTTATATCTGTATCAACAAAGAAATACACGAGCTGCTCACATCCGGGGATCCGGATGTGAAAAATAAAAATGCAAGACTCTGGATGGACGAGGCGCCGATGGGGATCGTTC
>CAMTZV010000437.1 GCA_947086625.1 uncultured bacterium
ATAAGGTTTATCTCGACAAAGCCCGCGTCTGTCTCGGACGTATGCTGGACGTTGCGGTCTACGATCTTGCATATGGGATCGACGAATTTTTTTCGCTCTTTTTATCCAGCGGCATCGCCGAACGGTTTGGCGACGGGGATTATTCCCTTCTCGTGGGCATGTCCGGCGCTGAGCTTGCCTACACGGTGCTGGAGGCGTCCGGCCTTTCGGTCGCACGCGTCGCGCCACGGTATACAGAGAACCGCAGCAGCGAATACTGGGCCGGGTGGGCTCTGGCCTATTATCAGTGGGAAACTGCCTTGAGCTTTGCCGAGATTACACAATACATCCCCATTGAGGATATCCATTCGCTCTACACGCCCTATCACGAGATGGATATCCGCCAGTTTTCCGACAAAATGAACGAGCTGTACCGGGCTGCAAAGCCGCACACCAATCTAAAGCTCCTGCGCCAGCGCGCGGGCCTTAGCCAGCGCGCGCTCTGCGAGCGCTCCGGCGTGCCGCTTCGCACAATCCAGCAGTATGAGCAGCGCCGGAAAAATATCAACAAAGCGCAGGCCGAATATCTGCTGATGCTCGCCAAGGCGCTCTGCTGCGAAATGGAGGATTTGTTGGAGAAGGTGTAACAGTTTAGCCCAGGACTTTGCTGAAAGCAAACTATGACTCTTGTTAAGGAACACGAAAACAAACCCTGATGTAAACATCTTCGTCCAATTCCGGATCTGTCCAGCTATCCCGGCCTTCATGTGTAAAAATAACATACCAACTCATGCTTTCGTCAAAACAATATATATCCTCTGGCAGCCACAAACCCTGGCATTGAAAACCCGATGTCCATGCATCGTGCTCAATGTTCCATTCCTCTACAATTTTGTGGCCAAGCAGACTGCCTTCCATACTTATAATAGAAGCTTTTGGATACTCCAAAGAAAGCCGTTTGCCCGATAGTCTCTCTTCAGAGAATAAATCCCACATAAAAAATACGTTTTTCTTATCTCTCAAAAATGTGGCGGCATCTTCCATACGACATTCTTTTTTCCACTTTTTATTATCTTTTAAACAGTCCCATAAGTATCCGTCATAGCAGAAACCGTCTATATCCCGGATTAAAGTTGCAATATGCTTTTGATAATACTCACTTGTTGTGTCAACGAATTTCCGGATAAAGGCTTTGCGCAAAGCAACTGCCTGTTCAGTTGGTAATATTTTAAATTTCATACTATGACACCCCCGGTAATTGAAAATTTCTGAAATCATCTTAGCTGAAAGCCTGCCGCCCTGTATTAACGAAGCCAAATTCGCATCCGCGCCGCCACATTTCCCGCCTCGCGGCACAAATACTCCGAGAGCCTTGCATCATCTCTATAATACTGCGCCGTCATCGCACGGATCATCTGCTTTATGAGTTCCTCCGCCTCGGGAACTGTCTTACTCCCGAACAGTTCCAAAATCCGCGCGCGGTCCGCCTCTCGAAAGCCGCCCGCCTCCGCTTCCGGCGGCTTTTTTGCCGCCATGTTCCCGACCACATCCGCAAGCACGATACTGCAAATATTTTCAACCATGTCCGCATAGCACGGGTCATAGCGTTCCAAAACCGACGTGACATAGCCCCGCCCAAGCCCGCGTAAAAACCGCTGCTCTGTCTCAACCGCGCGCAGAAATTCATACACCGCGTCTGCGCCGCACATACCCTTAAGATCAATGAGCAGCGGATAATCCAGCGTCAGAAGTGTCTCCTGCGGTGCAAACGTGACGTCGTAGCGCTTTAAAAACTCCGGGATTCCTTTTTTCACTGTATCGGACAGGCATTTCACGCCGTAATCGTCAAACGTGTTCATCAGCGTGTTAAACAGCCTTCTGATTTTTTCCACCTTTTCACGCAAAAGAAGAAGACCTGTCTCGTACTGCACGCGAATTGTCATGCCTGTGCGCGCCACGCCCGCGGACTCCCCGCACTCCTTTATGCAGTATAAAACCGCCTCCATCAGCATCTGCGCCCGCTCATAAGAAACCGACGTGCTCTCGTATCCCGTGTAGCGCTCCGCCAGCTCAGACACGAGCACAAGCAATTCCTCCAGCTCCTGTTCGTCAAACCCGTATTCCAGAATTTTTTCGTCCATCTTTTCCCTCCCGCACAGCTTAAAAACCGCCTGTTCCGTGATACCGCCGCAACCGCTTTCTCTCCGTTCTCAATCGTTCAGATCCCGCAGTGCTTCCAGATACAGCTCCCGGTCCCACCGCGTCGCGATGTCAAACTGCCCAAATTCGCCCCGTCCCCCGGATGCCTGATAGCCCCGGTAGCCCGCGCGGATAGCCTGCGCAAAAATCTCCAGACACGTCCCCTCCAGATAATCCAGATCGCCGTAGCAGACCTCCTCGAACTGCTCCCGCATAAAGCAGAGCAGCTCGTCGTCCGAGATCTCGTCCATCATCTCGTTTTTATAGCGAAAAAAGATCTCCTGCAAGCGAACGAGCGTCTCCGTATAGTTTTCCTGTGTGAGAAACGAGGAATCGCAGAAATGATAGATGATCTGCGGCAGAATCCCTTTGCCAAATTCCACGCGCCGCTCCTGCCTTAAAATCCGGTTTTTCTCCGCAAGCAAAAGCTTTGCGTCATCCTCCGACAAACACAGACCGAATTTTTCCGTGTAGCCGTTCGTCTCCCTCACCTGCGCAAGCCACGCCATGCCCTGCACGAGCGCCAGCATATTTTGTCCGTCCATACGCACATACCTCCCCTTCCCGCTGTCTGTCATCTGCCGCAAACTGCGGCGTTCTCCTGATACGATTCACGCCCCAGGAACGCGCACTGGCTGCGCGTTCCGTGAAAACATGATTCAGGAATGAGGGGCGATTTTTGCGCAGCAAAATTCGGAATATCGCC
>CAMTZV010000438.1 GCA_947086625.1 uncultured bacterium
TCTGATCTTAAACACCGGCGATCCCGGAAACGTCGTCCGCACGTTCGGCCAGTTTGTGGGCGGAAACGATATGGTCATCGGTACGATCATTTTTATCATTCTGATCATCGTACAGTTTGTCGTGATCAATAAAGGTTCCGAGCGTGTATCCGAGGTAACGGCGCGTTTTACACTGGACGCCATGCCCGGTAAGCAGATGGCGATCGACGCGGACTTAAATACGGGCGCGATCGACGACGCCGAGGCGAAGCGGCGCCGTGAGAAGATTCAGATGGAGAGCAGCTTTTTCGGCGCTATGGACGGTGCTACGAAGTATGTAAAGGGAGACGCCAGCGCGGGACTCATCATCACGTTTGTCAATGTGATCGGCGGGACGGTCATGGGCATGCTGCGTCAGGGTCTGCCGTTTCAGGAGGCGATCTTAGAGTACGGTGTCCTCACGATCGGTGACGGCTTAAGCTCACAGATCCCCTCGCTTGCCATTTCCATGGCGACCGGTATTCTTGTGACGAAGGCGTCCAAGGAAGCGGATTTTGGACAGGTGCTTATCAGCCAGCTCTTCGGTATTCCGAAGGTGCTTATTATGGTAGGCTCCACGCTCTGCTTCCTCGGCCTTGTAACGCCCCTGAACTTTTTCCTGTGCGCGGGACTTGGCGGGGTGTTCCTCGCAGGGGGCTTAACCATGAGTAAGAGCATGAGTGTCGAGCAGATCGAGGAGGAGGCCGGCGCTGTGGAGACCGAGGCGGAGGAGATCCGAAAGCCGGAGAACGTTGTGGCGCTTCTGTCGGTTGATCCGATCGAGCTGGAGTTTGGCTATGGTATTATTCCGCTGGCGGACGTCAATCAGGGCGGCGACCTTTTGGACCGCGTGGTCATGATAAGACGGCAGATTGCGCTTGAGCTCGGTACGGTCGTGCCGATCATCCGTCTGCGCGATAATATTCAGCTCAACCCGAACCAGTATATTATCAAGATCAAGGGCATACAGGTGACGGAGGGGGAGATCCTCTTTGACCACTATATGGCGATGAACCCCGGCTTTGTTGAGGAGGAGATCACGGGTATTCCGACGTTTGAGCCGTCGTTCCATCTGCCCGCGATCTGGATTACGGAGAGCCAGCGCGAGCGCGCGGAGAGCCTTGGCTACACGGTTGTAGACCCGCCCTCTATCATTGCGACGCATCTGACCGAGGTTATCCGGTCGCATATTGCGGAGCTGCTCACAAGACAGGATGTGCAAAACCTCATCGACAACGTCAAGGAGTCCAACCCGGTTCTCGTGGAGGAGCTTGTGCCCAAGCTTCTTGGCATCGGCGAGATTCAGAAGGTATTGCAGAACCTTTTGGCGGAGGGCATCTCGATCCGCGATCTGCTCTCTGTTTTTGAGACGCTGGCGGACCACGGGACGACGACGCGTGACACGGATGTGCTCACCGAGTATGTGCGCCAGAGTCTGAAGCGTGCGATCTCAAACAAGTATTTCCCTGCAAACGAGGCGACAAGCGTTGTAACGCTTGATCCGAAGATCGAACAGGAGATCATGTCTGCGGTGAAGCAGACGGAGCAGGGCGCGTATCTCACGCTCGATCCGGAGCGCACACGCGCCATTATTGAGGCGACGGAGGCCGAGGTATCCAAGCTGGAGAACCTCGGAAAGAGCGCGATCGTTGTCACATCTCCGATTGTGCGCATGTATTATAAAAAATTAACCGAAGAGTACTTGAAGGATTTGATAGTTGTGTCTTATAATGAAATAGAATCAAATGTTGAATTGCAATCTGTTGGGATGGTGACGGCGTAATGACGATCAATAAATTTCAGGGAAAGACCGAAGAGGAAGCGCTCGAAAAAGCCAAAAAGGAAATGGGACAGGGCGTAGTCATCATGAATGTGAAGGTGGTAAAGCCCGGCGGGCTCTTCGGCTTTATGAAGACGCCGTACTACGAGGTGACGGCCGCCATGGAGGAGCGCGCGGAAGCGCCTGCACAGGCCGCGCCCGCCTTTGAGCACGGGAGCTTAAACCTGGCGGCAGACGAGCCGCTTACGCTTCCAAAGCCCGGGATGGCGGAGGAGAGGCCCACAGCACAGCCGGCTGGTCCGGTGCGCGCCGCGGCTGCGCCGGAGCCGTTCTCAGAGGCTGCGCGGGCAGTGGGGGATATCCTGAACGCACACGCCGCGGCAGAAAATGATTTTATGACTCTGCGTGGCGCGGAGGGAGCCGCAAAGGGCGAGTTCGAGCGCAAGAGCGCCGAGAACAAAAAAAGTGAGAAGAAGGCTTCGATGTCCGATACGGATCTGATTGAGGAGCGGCTGGAAAACCTCCAGCAGTTTCTCGAAAAAAAGCTCACGAGTGATCTGGCGGCGCCGGAGCCAAAAAAGGAGTTGGAAAAGATCATGCCGTCCGAGGATGATAATGAGGACAGCGTGCGGATGTTCCGTATGCTCTACCAGACGCTTTTGGATAACGAGGTGGACGAGGTTTATGTCAATCAGCTTCTGGACGATGTGATGAAGGTTGCCCGCAGAGGCTCGAGCATGGATTTTATCCTCTCGCATGTCTACCAGAAAATGATCCTGAAATTTGGGAACCCGAAGCTCGTCCACAAAAATGAGAAAAAGCAGCGGATCGTGTTTTTCATCGGCCCTACCGGCGTCGGGAAGACGACAACGATCGCGAAGATCGCCTCAAAGTTCAAGGTGGAGCACGGAAAGCGGGTGGCATTTCTGACCGCGGACACGTACCGCATCTCCGCGACGGAGCAGCTTCGCACGTACGCAAACATTTTAGATGCGCCGCTGACGGTCATCTATGCGCCGGAGGAGATGGCGCAGGCGGTGGAAAAGCTCTCGGACTACGACGTGATCTTTGTGGATACCGCAGGCT
>CAMTZV010000439.1 GCA_947086625.1 uncultured bacterium
AGGATCTGCAGCTGATCTTTGACATCCAGAAGGATATCCCAAGCGCCTATTTCGGCGACGATATCCGGCTGCGCCAGATTCTGACGAACCTGCTGACAAACGCGATCAAATACACGCGCGAGGGCACGGTGACGTTCTCGGTGCAGGGCGGCGCAAAGGGCGACGTGGCGTTTCTGCGCTTTGCGGTGCGGGATACCGGCATCGGCATCCGCGAGGAGGATATCAAGAAGCTGTTTGAGAAATTCGAGCGCTTTGACGAGGAGAAAAACCGCGATATCGAGGGGACGGGGCTTGGCATGAACATTACGATGCGCCTGCTCCAGCTCATGGAAAGTGAATTGCAGGTGGAGAGCATCTACGGGCGCGGCAGCTGCTTTTACTTTGATCTGCATCTTGGCATCGTAAATAAAGAGCCGCTCGGCAATTTCAACGAGCGCGTGGCGAAGCAGGCCGCGGGCTATCAGTGGAAGACGAGGTACACGGCGCCGCAGGCACAGGTGCTTGTCGTGGACGACAACCGGGTAAACCGGAAGGTGTTCATGAACCTGCTCAAGAACACGAAAATGAATATCGACGAGGCGGACGGCGGAAAGCAGGCGCTGCGAATGATCGAGCGGAAGCACTACGACCTGATCTTTCTCGACCACATGATGCCGGAGATGGACGGCATCGAGACGTTTCACGCGATGGGAAAGCTGGATCTGGAGGAATGTGGGAATGCCGATACGCCGGTCATCATGCTGACGGCAAACGCGGTCGTGGGAGCCGCCGAGCAGTACCGGAAGGAGGGCTTTACGGATTTCCTCTCAAAGCCGATCATACCGGAAAAGCTCGACGCGATGGTGTGCAGGCACCTTCCGAAGCGGCTTTTGCTGTACGGCGAGGCAGGGCAGGCGGCATACACAGCTTTTGCGGGTTCGCAGGTGACGGGAGGTGGCGACGATGGGACGGCAGGCGCCGAGTGAAAACGAGTGGATGATTATGGAGGTGCTCTGGAACAACGACGGGGCGTCGATGACGGCGGCGCAGATCATCGGGGCACTTGAGCCGGCACTCTCCATCAGCCCGAAGACCGTCCGCGTCATGATCGGGCGGCTTGTGAGTAAGGGGATGATCGGATTCACCGTGGATGCGGAGGATTCGCGGATTTACCACTACCGCGCGCTTACCGGGCGTGAGGCGTGCCTTGTGGAGAAGGAGCAGCGGTTTGTGAGCCGTTATTTTGGAGGGAAGGTGTCGCTTGCGGTGGCGAGCTTCCTGCGCTCGGCGGATATCAGCGACAACGAGCTGGAGGAGCTGCAGGAGCTGGTCGGGGCGCTGCGGGAGAAACGGGATGCATAATTTTCTGATCTTTGCCGCCTCCTACGGACTGACAAAGTGCGTCAAGACGATGCTTGTCGGGACGGCGTTTATGGCGGCGATTTATGCAGTTGCAAAATTGAACCGCGGGCGGGCGCTGCGCGTCAATTATTGTGCGCTGTTGCTGCTGCCGCTTGCGCTTCTTTCCGGCAGAAGCCGGCTTTTTTACGTGCGGCCCTTTGTGCGGGTGAGCGTGTTTTTAAACCGGTACTGCACGCCTGCGGTGGGAGGGCTTTACTTTAGTATTGCGTTTTTTCTGCTGGCTGTTTTGGTTCACAGGAACGCACTCGCGCGCAGACGGGCGTTTTGCCTGCCGGAGTATGGAAATCGTGCGCTGGCAGAGCGCGTGCGGCGGCAGGTGTGCGCGCATGACGTGACGGGGATCGGTGCATGGTATTTGCGCCGTGTGCAAATCTTTGTGACGCCAGGGGAGATAAGCCCCTACTGCGGCGGCCTGCTGCACCCTTACGTGGTGCTTCCGGCGTGCGTGTGCATCTGGCCGGAGCCGGCGGTGGAGGCCGTGCTCTGCCACGAGCTTGTGCATATCCGCTCGGGGCACCTTTTTGTGATGGCATTTTACCGTTTCATGGGCTGCCTGTGGTGGGCGCATCCGCTTTTTTATGCGTTTGAAAAACGGCTTCATGAGGTGATGGAGCAGGTGTGCGACGCGCGCGTGCTGTCCGTCTCGGGCGTCGAGCGGGGGACGTACGGGGAGCTTTTGCTCTCTCTTGTGCGTGTGCTGAGAAAAAAAGCGCCTGCGGGCAGCGCGGCTTTTTTTATACCGGTGGGAAGGAATGCGCACGCCGGCCATCTGAGATATCAACGGAGCGATTTTCAGGTGCTTCGCGCCCGGCTGGCAGCGCTTGAGCAGACGCAGCGCCTCCGCGCCGCCGGGCGCCGGGTGAGGTGCGGCTTTGCGGCGCTCGCGCTTCTGCTGGCGCTTGTTTTGTCCGCAACCTCGTATCCACTCTACACAGAGCTCACAGAGCTGGGCCTTTACGACGAGAAGCTGCAGCTGTGCGCTTATGATACCGCGGAATTAAACGGGGCGGTGCGCGTGGAGGACGGGCGGCTTTTCGTGGAGCCGGAGCGCTTCGCGGCCCTCGTGGAATCGCTTGGCATAGAGGGTGAGTACGTCTACCTCTCCTTCGGCGGCTTCATGAAGGTGCCGGGCGCGGGAGGCGGCGGCAACGCGGGAATGATTTCGCTCTCCGATTACACGGACATTTTGTACCTGCGCGCGGATGTGTGGGAAAACGATGCGATGGAGTTTTTGCTGAAATATTTTATCTGAGGTGATTTTGCGCCGTGCGCAATCGAGCAGGGAAGATTTTCCCCTGCTCGCCGCGCGGCCCGCATGCTGCGCCAGCAGCAAATTTCCTTATGCGGGCCTGCGCAAACAAAAAGCCCTGAAACAGGTGTGTTTCGGGGCTTTTTTGTGTTACTATTCACGGCCCAGGAGCCGTTCATAGTAACGGTTCGGGGCGATATTCCGAATTTTGCTGCGCAAAAA
>CAMTZV010000440.1 GCA_947086625.1 uncultured bacterium
CGCTTTTAAAACCTCGCTGTGCGGCATACGCAAGTATTATAATACTACTGGGAATGCCTGTCAACCACTTTTTTGCACCTGCTCATGCAGCGGGCGGCGCATCTTTTTTCGCGTCAGCTCCATAAGTCCAAGCTTTGTCAGATCGACAACCTCGGTCTTTACCGGGTCATGGCGCACGTATTCACGCATGGCTGCAAGCAGACGCTCGTTATCCCCGTCGGTGTCCATATCGATAAAATCGATGATGATGATACCGGAGAGGTTTCGCAGACGCAGCTGCCTTGCAATCTCCTTTGCCGCCTCCAGGTTTACCTGAAGATACTGCTGCTCCTGCCGGCGCTTCTTCACGTTTTTGCTGCTGTTCACGTCGATGACCGTCAGCGCCTCCGTCGGCTCGATCACAAGGTTTGCGCCGGATTTCAGCCAAACCTTTTTCTGAAGGGCATGTTCCATCTGTACCTGAATCCCGTAAAGCTTATGAAGGTCGTACTGTGTGTCAGCATAAAGATGAAGCTTATCCGAAAGCCCCGTGACCGGGTACTGCTTCGCGTAAGCCGCAAGCTCGGAAAAGACAGCTGGCTCGTCCGTCACAACCTCCGAGAGCTGCGTAAGCGGCTGATTTTGCAAAAGCCTGATATATTCGGGCGGTGCCTGGTAAACAATCGAATAAAGGCTGCGCCCCTTTGCATGGCTTAAAATGTCCGAAAATGTCTCCGTAAGCATCCGGATCTCCTGCAGCAATACCTCGTCGTCTGCATCGCCCGCGTTCGTACGTACGATAAGCCCGAAGCGGTCGTCCGCGGCTTTTGCAGCCAGCTCTCGCAGCCGATTCCTGCGCTCAGCCGGAATTTTTGCAGAAACGCCGACACGACAGTCGGCATTTGTCACGACGGAGTAGACGCCGGCCAGCGACAGTCTTGTCGTGGCCTGCGCGTCCTTCGTCCTGACCGGCTCCCGGACGATCTGTACAAGAAGCTCATCGCCCTGCACCAGAGGCTTTTCGCTGATGTGCTTCACGTAAACCGGGTCGCGCAGGTCGTCTAACGGAAGAAAGCACATTTCCCCCTTCGCGATTTCCACAAAGGCCGCACCGATATTTTTTACTATCTGAGACACACGCCCGACGTATATGCTGTTTAAGATCTGCGGCGGCTCATCCTCCGGGATCAGGTTCACCTCAAGCATTTGATGCTCCTCGCAGACCGCGCAGATAAGCGGCCGCCTCCCGCCAAGCTCTATCCGGGTAATGACAAAGCGGCGGCTCATACGATCACCGTCCCTGAATCGTTTAAGGACACAAAGCCCTCTGCCTGCCCGCCCGTATAAACGTCAAGCCGGTGAACCTGAAACGTGAAGTCCTTGAACTCAAGTCCGAGAAACCGGTAAAAATGCTCCATCAAAAACTCGGGCTTTACGTTATCCGTACTTCCGGTTGACAGCTTCAGGTAGAACTTCACGTTCCCCTCATCCTCAAATATCTGAAAGTCATACACTAACTGCTTCAGGTCAATGGTTTTTTCGGATTTCTTCGTCTTTTTTATGACGGGAATCTGTGCAGGAGCTTCATAAAATGCATGAAGTCCTTCACGAAGTGCTTCCGGTGAAAGCCCGCATTCATATCCTTCACGGAAAGTCAGCATATAATCCGCACAGGTCACGATGGACATGGCAGTCTTCGCATCGTCCGGCAGACGTCTGTAATCTTTTACAAAAAAGCCCTCCGCCATCGTATCGTTCAGCGCCGCAAGTGCGTCTGCCGTGGAGCGCGTGCTGTGAACCTCAATGTCAAGATATTCACCGTCGCTTGTCACGCCAACGCCAAGCGGGGCCGCAAACGACATAATCTGGTGCGGCGAAAACCCGGCAGAATAGGCGATATCGATATCCGCACGGCGCATTGCTTTCTGGAAGTAGCGCATCGTATCCAGATGACCGATAAACTTCATGCTGCCGGATTTGGAAAACTTAATTCTGATTTTCAAGGCAGACACCTCCTCTGTATTTTCCGGCGCCGCAGCCCGCGCAATGCGCGCGGCAGTTTTGCGTCGTCTGTGCAAGATTTGCGCGTTCCCACTCCCGTTTTAAAAACGCTTTCGTCACGCCCGCGTCGATGAAGTCCCACGGAAACAGCTCGTCCAGTGCGCGGGGGCGCAGCGTGTAAAAGTCGATGTCCACATTTGTCTCGGCAAATGCTTCCAGCCATCGCTCATTGTCAAAATATTCACTCCATGCATCAAACATGGCACCCTTCTCATAAGCGCGCTCGATTGCCGCGGCCACACGCCGGTCGCCCCGCGCAAACACTCCTTCAAGCACCGTCACATCTGCCTCATGCCAGTTGTACTTTAAGCTCTTGTGGTTTAACTGCGCCTTCACGGCATCGTTTACGATCTTCGCCTTTCCGATATACTCCTGCGCGGTGTTCATCGCGGCCCATTGCAGGGGCGTGAAGGGCTTTGGAACGAAAAATGACGTAGAGATCGTGATCTGGCATTTTCCGTTGCGCCTGTCCTTTGGGATTTCGTAGTAACGGACGGCGATATCGTTTGCAAGCTCTGCAATCGCGCGCATGTCCTCCTCGGTTTCCGTCGGAAGTCCGAGCATAAAGTAAAGCTTTACCTTCTGCCAGCCGCCCGCAAAGGCCGCGCCGGCCCCGTCTAAAATCTGCTCTCGTGTGAGGCCCTTGTTGATTACGTCGCGCATCCGCTGGGAGCCGGCCTCCGGCGCGAACGTCAGGCTGCTCTTTTTCATATCCTGTACCTTACGCATGACCTCAAGCGAAAACGCATCGATGCGCAATGACGGCAGTGAGATATTTACGCCCTTCCCGTGAAACGACTCGATGAGGAAGTTTACGA
>CAMTZV010000441.1 GCA_947086625.1 uncultured bacterium
CATTTTTCCTGTCTTTTTTATTAAAAATGACAGGCGTATGGCTTTCTTTTCCGGCTACGGAATGTTTTGTCTTTTTAGCGGGCATTGCATTATATATGAAATCAGAAAGTTAGGGGCTTTGGAAACTGCGTGACTTCATAATTGATGATCTGCTTTTACACAGATAAGCGAATCATGAAAATCAGATTGAAAAAGGGTTGTAATAGTTCAGCCCAGGACTTTGCAATCACTGCAAAGTCCGTAACAGTAAAGCCAAAGGCCGAACTGTTACAAAGGGTTTTATTTTATTCCGGGAAGCCCTTGAAAAATCGCCTTTTTTATGTATAATGGTAGACGGTGTGTAATGAACTGGAAATTTTTGCGACGTCCGGATGCCGCCGGGAAGGAGTGCGGGCGGACGGCAGGATTTAGCAAGCAAAGAGGGAAATTTATGATTAGTGCAAATAATGTAAGCTTACGCCTCGGGAAGAAGGCGCTTTTCGAGGACGTAAACATCAAATTTACCGAGGGCAACTGTTATGGGCTGATCGGCGCCAACGGCGCCGGAAAGTCCACATTTTTGAAGATTTTGACCGGAGAGTTGGAGCCTACAAGCGGCGATGTAGTCATCACCCCGGGCGAGCGGCTTTCCTTTTTAAAGCAGGATCACTTCCGCTACGACGAGTACACCGTGAGGGATACGGTCATCATGGGAAACGAACGGCTTTACGAGGTGTCGAAGGAGAAGGACGCCATTTATATGAAGGAGGACTTCACCGATGCGGACGGCATCCGGGCGAGCGAGCTGGAAGCGGAGTTCGCCGAGATGGACGGCTGGAACGCCGAGAGCGACGCGGACTCGCTTTTAAACGGGCTTGGCATCCCGACGGAGGAGCATGACAGGCTCATGAAGGATCTGCCCGGCGCGCTGAAGGTGAAGGTGCTTCTTGCGCAGGCGCTGTTCGGAAACCCCGACATCCTGCTGCTCGACGAGCCGACGAACCATCTGGATCTGGATGCGATCGCTTGGCTCGAGGAATTTTTGATCAATTTCAACAACACGGTCATTGTGGTGTCCCATGACCGTTACTTCTTAAATAAGGTATGTACGCACACGGCGGATATCGATTACGGCAAGATCCAGCTCTACGCCGGAAACTACGATTTCTGGTACGAGTCGAGCCAGCTGCTCATTAAGCAGATGAAGGAGGCGAACAAGAAGAAAGAGGAGAAGATCAAGGAACTGCAGGAGTTTATCTCACGCTTCTCCGCGAACGCCTCCAAGTCGAAGCAGGCGACGTCCCGCAAGCGGGCGCTTGAAAAAATTCAGCTCGACGAGATGAAGCCGTCAAGCCGCAAGTACCCCTACATCGATTTTCGGCCGAACCGCGAGATCGGAAACGAGGTGCTCGAGGTGCATAACATTAGCAAAACCATTGACGGTGAGAAGGTGTTAAACGACGTTTCCTTTATTATGGGGCACGACGACAAAATCGCCTTTGTCGGCAGCAACGAGCTGGCGAAGTCGACGCTCTTTAAGATTCTGGCGGGGGAGATGGAGCCGGACGAGGGCAACTACAAGTGGGGGGTTACGACAAGCCAGTCCTATTTCCCGAAGGATAATACCGCTATTTTCAGCGACAACGACCTTGCGATCACCGACTGGCTGACGCAGTTTTCCGAGATCAAGGACGCGACCTATGTGCGCGGCTTCCTCGGGCGAATGCTCTTTGCGGGCGAGGACGGTATGAAGCGCATGAAGGTGCTCTCCGGCGGCGAGAAGGTGCGCGTGCTCTTATCGCGCATGATGATTGAAGGGTCAAATGTGCTTATCCTCGACGAGCCGACCGACCACCTGGATATGGAGAGCATCACCGCATTAAACAACGGGCTGATGAAGTTCCCCGGCGTGCTGTTGTTTGCGTCCCGCGACCATCAGGTCGTACAGACGACCGCGAACCGCATTATTGAGTTCATGCCGGACGGGACGATCATCGATAAGATCACGACGTACGACGAGTACCTCGAGAGCGACGAGATGGCGAGAAAGCGGGCGGTTTACTCGATGTCGGAGAGCGATTCGCAGGATAATTGAGTGTTACAGTTCAGCCATCACCGGAAAGATGGGCGAATCATGCCGGGCGCCTTTGCGAAAGGGCGCGGCTGAACTGTGTGAGGAGCCACGCCGCCGGAGGGCAGGGCATTCCTGAAAAGACCCGCTTTCGCTTGATTTCAAACGCAGCGGACGTTAGTGTACTGACACACTTATATTCAGGCAAACCTCCTTGCCCGATTGCTCATCAGACTGCGTTGTCATCAGTCGACGATGCCACCGCATCGCCTCCTTCTTCCGCCTTGCTGATAAACAATCGTTCTGCGGAGTTTCGCCAGATATAAATGTGTCAGTACACTAAGCTCGAAAATACCTCGCCAAGCGCCGGCGTTTTCAAACAGTCTTTGTCAGGAACGCCCTGCCCTCCATCGGCTGGTCGTCACCCGCCCGAGACGTGGGGCAGGACTGTAATGGAGAGCCCCTCCGGCTGGTTATCGCCAGCCGAGTGTCGGGGATGACGCATCTCATCTGATACATAAAGAATGGACCGTGAGGAAGATAGGTGTGCGGGGAGACCTGTGAAACGTCTGCCAGTGAGGGCGTACGTGCGGGATTGTCGCGGATGACTCTGCCGAGCGCCGGAGAGGGCAGGTCGGTTTCATAACATAGTATCGAGCGTGAGGGAGTCAGGCGGGATAATCCCGCACGTACACCCGGACTGCCAGACTACCGGACTACCGGGCTACCAGATTATCGTATTCCCCTCCCTACATGGGAACAACTGTTATCCCAGCGCGGTATCTGACA
>CAMTZV010000442.1 GCA_947086625.1 uncultured bacterium
CGCGGCCCTCCACTTCTGGGAGGAGCCGTGCATCAGCGGGAAGCGGGGCAGCGGCGCCATTTTTTTCAGCGGCTGCGGGCTCGGGTGCGTCTACTGCCAGAACCGCGCCATCGCGCGCGGCGGAGTCGGAAGGGAGATTTCCGTCTCCCGCCTTGTGGAGATTTTTTACGAGCTGGCGGAGCAGGGCGCGCACAACATCAACCTCGTGACGCCGGATCATTTTATCCCGTCGGTTAGCGAGGCGCTCGAACGCGCGCGGGTGCGCGGGTTTTCGCTCCCGTTCGTATATAATACCGGAAGCTATGTGACCGTGGAGGCGCTGCGGCGCTTAGACGGGTTGATCGACGTCTACCTGCCGGATCTCAAATACATGGACGGGGCGCGGGCGGCGGCGTACTCGAACGCCCCGGATTATCCGCAGGCGGCGAAGGCGGCGATCGCGGAGATGTACCGGCAGGTTGGGCCGGCCCGGTTTGAGGCTGTTTCTGGCGAGCCGGAGCCGCTTATCAGGCGCGGCGTGATCGTACGCCACCTGCTGCTTCCGGGCGGGCTTGCGGATGCAAAGCGGGCGGTTGCACACGTGTATGAAACTTACGGCGAAGCTGTTTATTTAAGCCTGCTTGGCCAGTATACGCCAATGGAGGCGGTGAGGGATGATCCGCTTTTAGGCCATCCTCTGAAGCGCAAAAGCTACGGGGCGCTTGTGGATTACGCCATCTCCCTCGGCGTGGAGCATGCGTTTATCCAGGAGGGCGGCGCGGTGGGCGAGCGCTTTATCCCGGCGTTTGACTGTGAGGGTGTGGAGAGATAGTTTTGTTTGGACATGGAGGAAAAGAGAATGTCAACCTATGGCAAGGATGAATTTAAAGAGATCACGGAGACGGGCGCTCCGGTTGATCCGGCGGACGGCAAAGACCAGCCGGAGAAGAAGCAGGAGGAAAAATGCTACATCTGCGGGCGGCCTGAGCACATGACCGGGCCTTTAATGCACATTCCGAACAACATCTGTATCTGTAAGGACTGTATGCAGAAGACGTTTGACAGCATGAACAGCGCGGGCTTTCCAATGGGCGACATGGCTCCGATATTTGGCGGGGTGAACAACCGCCCGAACACGGGAGGAATGCCGAACATCAGCATGATCAACCTGTCCGATCTGGCGGGCATGATGCCGGGCGCGCAGCGCGTGAAAAAGAAGAAGCCCAAAAAGGAAAAGAAGACGCAAGCCGTGCTGGATATCCGCTCGATTCCTGCTCCTCATAAAATCAAGGCGAGCCTGGATGAGCATGTGGTCGGGCAGGAGCACGCCAAGAAGGTCATGTCTGTGGCGGTTTACAACCACTATAAGCGTGTTTTTTCGGAGGATGAGAAGAACGAAAACGCGGACGGCATCGAGATCGAGAAGTCCAACATGCTCATGGTCGGCCCGACCGGCTGCGGAAAGACCTATCTCGTGCGCACATTGGCGCAGCTTTTAGACGTGCCGCTTGCGATCACGGACGCGACGTCGCTGACGGAGGCGGGCTACATCGGCGACGATATCGAGAGCGTGGTGAGCAAGCTCCTTGCCGCGGCAGACAACGACGTGGAGCGCGCGGAGCACGGAATCATTTTTATCGATGAGATCGACAAGATCGCGAAAAAGAAAAATGCGCACCAGCGCGACGTGAGCGGAGAGAGCGTGCAGCAGGGCATGTTAAAGCTCCTGGAGGGCGCGGAGGTGGAGGTGCCTGTTGGCGCTTCGAGCAAAAACGCGATGGTGCCGATGGCGCTTGTCAATACGAAAAATATTCTTTTTATCTGCGGCGGCGCGTTCCCGGATCTGGAGGATATCATCAAGGAGCGTCTGAACAAAAATTCCTCGATGGGATTTCAGGCCGACCTGAAGGATAAGTACGATAAAGAGGAAAATCTCTTAAAGCATGTGACGGTTGAGGACATCCGCAAATTTGGCATGATCCCGGAGTTTATCGGGCGTCTCCCGATTTTGTTTTCGCTGGACGCTTTGAGCGAGGATATGCTCGTGCGCATCTTAACCGAGCCGAAAAACGCGATCATCAAGCAGTACCAGAAGCTTCTCACCTACGATGAGGTGGCTCTCGAGTTCGAGCCGGACGCTCTTTATGCGATCGCAAAACGAGCGAAGGAAAAGGAGGTCGGCGCGCGTGCGCTGCGCGCGATCATCGAGGAGTTCATGCTCGATATCATGTACGAGATCCCGAAGGACGAGAACATCGGCCGGGTTATCATCACGCGCGACTACATCGAGAACAACGGCGCGCCGCAGATTATTATGCGGGGCGTACCGCACAGGAATGATGCGGAAATTATGGGCATAGAACAAAGGAGCGATTTGCTTGCAGACGAAAAACCGTGACACGGGTGCCTGTGAGAATATCAGCTTTCGCGCCTTTCGACGGGGCGACGGGCCGTCCTTTCGCCGCTGCATCGAGGATTTTTATGGCGACGGATATCCTTACCCGGAATATTTGGAGGAGGATTTGCTGCTGGAGCAGTGCGCTGCGGGAAACATGCTCGTGCTCTGCGGGGTGAGAGGGGACGGGGAGATCGTGAGTACGTCTGCGGCCCGGATGGAAGGCGATTTTGCGGGCAGCCTGCTTCTTCTGCTGCGGGTGGTGCGCCGGGCGTACCGCGGAATGGGTGTGGGAAAGGCGCAGGAGGAGCGGCTTCTGGGGATGCTCGCACAGCAGGAGGACGTTTTGTCCCTCTACGCGGACGTGATGACTCACGACTGCGTCAGCCAGGGAAGCCTTGCCCGACGCGGCTTTGTCCTGTGCGGGATCCGGCTGATGCTTTACCGCAACCGTGTGATGG
>CAMTZV010000443.1 GCA_947086625.1 uncultured bacterium
GTAAGCTCGCGATCAATTTCACGCCGCACCTCGTCCCGATGAACCGGGGCATCCTTGTGACGGCATACGCGTCGCTCGTAAAGCGTGCGGACGGGAGCTGCCCGACAGAGGAGGAGGTGCGCGCCGCCTATGAGAAATATTATGCGGATGAATACTTTGTGCGCGTGCTGAAAGAGGGCGAGTGCCCCGAGACAAAGTGGGTGGAGAACAGCAATTTTGTCGATGTCAATGCCGTCGTCGACGCGCGCACCGGACGCGTTGTCATGATGGGTGCGCTGGATAATCTCGTGAAGGGAGCGGCGGGACAGGCGGTGCAGAACATGAATCTGATGTTCGGTCTGGATGAGAGGGAAGGGCTTGCCCTTGTGCCGAGCTTCCCGTGAGCGTACAAATGAAGGATACAAAAGACAGGAATGAAGTATATATAATATGAAAGAACACATAACGATCCGCCCGATGACGGAGCAGGATTATGACAGGGTATACAGACTGTGGACGACAATCGGAGGCTTTGGCATCCGAAGCATTGACGATTCCGCGGAGGGCGTCGGGCGCTTTCTGCGGCGCAACCCGACGACGAGCATGGTTGCGCTGGACGGTGATATGGTCGTCGGCGCGATCCTCTGCGGGCACGACGGCAGACGCGGCTGCTTTTACCACGTGTGCGTCCACGCGGATTACCGCAAGCGGGGAATCGGAAAGACGATGGCGGCGGCATGCATGCGGGCGCTGCAGGCGGAGCAGATCAACAAGGTGTGCCTGATTGCGTTCAAGCGCAACGAGGTCGGCAATCGTTTCTGGAAAAGCGTCGGCTGGACGTTCCGGGAGGATTTAAATTACTATGATTTTACATTAAACGACGCGAATATCACGGAGTTTGTAACCGTTCAGCCGTCAAATGCGGGGATGTGAGAATCATGCTTTCATGAATGGCGCGGGCTGAACGAAAAACAAAAAAGGCGAGGACAATACAATGAAAAAGATCGAGGGCGGCGTGACCGCGGCAAGCGGATTTGCGGCGGCGGCGACCGCGGCACATATCAAATATGAAAACCGAAGCGATATGGCGCTTCTCTATAGTGAGCGCCCGTGCGCGGCGGCGGGAACGTTTACGACAAACGTTGTAAAGGCGGCTCCGGTTATCTGGGATCGCGACATCGTGGAGAGCGGCGCGCCGGTGCACGCGGTCGTCGCGAATGCGGGCATCGCGAACGCGTGCACCGGGGAAGTCGGCATGAGCTGCTGTAAGGAGACGGCGGAGGCGCTCGGCGCGCTTTTGAAGCTTCCGGCGCAGAGCGTGTGTGTGGCGTCCACGGGCGTGATCGGGGCGGGACTTCCGATGGAGCGCATCCGCGCGGGCATCGAGGCGATGGCGCCGAAGCTGTCGGAGACGATCGAGGCGGGCCACGCGGCGGCACAGGCGATCATGACGACGGACACGAAGCCGAAAGAGTGTGCGGTCACATTTGAGCTCGACGGAAAGACGGTTACCATCGGCGGCATGTGCAAGGGCTCCGGCATGATCCATCCGAATATGTGCACGATGCTCTGCTTTCTGACGACGGATGCGGCGATCGATGCGCCGCTGTTGCAGGAGGCGCTTCGGGAGAGCGTGAAGGATACGTTTAACATGGTTTCCGTGGACGGAGACACGTCGACGAACGACACCGTACTGCTTCTGGCAAACGGCGCGGCAGGAAACGCGCCGATCACGGAGAAGGGCGCGGCGTATGATGCATTTTTTGCGGCGCTGGGCGAGGTGAATACGACGCTTGCAAAGATGATCGCGGGCGACGGCGAGGGGGCGACGGCGCTCTTTGAGGTGAAGGTCATAAATGCCGCCTCGAAGGAGGACGCGGTCACGCTCGCGAAATCGGTCGTCTGCTCGAATCTCACGAAGGCGGCGATCTACGGGCATGACGCGAACTGGGGGCGCATTCTGTGCGCGCTCGGCTACAGTGGCGTGACGTTTGACCCGCTGTGCGTCGATCTCTTTTTCGAGAGCGCGGCGGGTCGCCTGCAGATTATCGAAAACGGTGTGGCGCTGGACTACAGTGAGGAAGTGGCTACAAAAATTTTGTCGGAGGAGGCAGTCACCGCAATCTGCGATATGAAGGCGGGGAGCGCGGCGGCAACCGCGTGGGGCTGCGATCTGACATACGACTATGTAAAAATAAACGCGGATTATCGGTCTTAGGACTCGTGAGCGCGAACGGGCGCTGCTTTGAGTTAGGAGGAAAGCAAAATGCGGAGCATTTTCCGGAATGCTTTCCGACGACATGCCCGAGAGCGAAGGCGAACGGGCGCTGCTTTGAGTCAGGAGGAAAGCAAAATGCAAAGTCCGCGGTATTGATACGGGAGGATTTATACATGGAAAACATGGACAGCTATTTACAGAAGGCGCAGGTGCTGGTGGAGGCGCTGCCCTACATCCAGCGCTTTAACCGCAAGATCATCGTCGTCAAATACGGCGGCAGTGCGATGGTTGACGAGGAGCTCAAAAACAGTGTGATCGAGGATGTTGTGCTCTTAAAGCTCGTCGGCTTTAAGCCGATTATCGTCCATGGCGGCGGCAAGGAGATCAGCCGCTGGGTGGAGAAGGTTGGCATGGAGCCGCGTTTTGTGAACGGCCTGCGCGTCACGGATGAGCCGACGATGGAGATCGCCGAGATGGTATTAAATAAGGTAAACAAATCGCTCGTGCAGCTTGTGGAGCGGCTTGGTGTGCGCGGAGTGGGGATTACCGGGAAGGACGGCGGGCTGCTGAAGGTGCAGAAAAAATATGCGGACGGCGCGGATATCGGCTACGTGGGGGAGATTACCG
>CAMTZV010000444.1 GCA_947086625.1 uncultured bacterium
TATCTGGCAGGGCCTGTGAGCGATGGAGACGGTTCGCTGGATTATAATGGAACGGCAGTGATTACGGGAGGGATTTTCGCGGCATCAGGCTCTTCCGGTATGGCGCAGAACTTTGGCGATTCATCTTCCCAGGGGGTAATGATGGTTCATCTGGATCATAAGCAGGAAGCAGGCACGCAGATTTCGCTTACGGACGGCGCCGGAACAATACGCTGTTCCTGGACGGCCCAAAAGGAATATACTTCTGTCATTGTAAGCTGCCCTGAGATCAAACAGGGAGAAACTTATACGTTGACGGCAGGAACAGCCGAAGAGAGCGTTGCGATGGACAGTCTGGTTTATGGAGACAGTTCTCAGATGGGCGGCAGGCCCGGGAGAGAAGGCGGAATGAAAAATGATGGAATGAAAGATGACGGAATGAAGGGCAGCCGTGAAACGGACGATATGCCTGGCGGTGGGGACAGGGCTTTCGATCCGGATAAGCGTCCGGAAGGGATGCCGCCGGAACCTCTTTAAGTCCCGGCGGTCTGTCCATATGAAAAACTATTTCCCGACCGCGGCGATGCACTCCACCTCGCAGAGCACGCCCTTCGGAAGATCTTTTACGGCGACGCAGGAGCGGGCCGGCTTTCCGGTGAAATATTTGGCGTAGATCTCGTTGAAGGCGGCGAAGTCGGCGATGTCTGCCAGAAAGCACGTCGTCTTTACGACGTCGGTAAAGTCTGCGTTCTGGCTCTCTAAAAGCGCGCGGATATTTGCCATGACCTGCTCGGTCTGGGCCTCGATCGTGTCGCCCACGACCTCCCCTGTTTCGGGCGAGAGCGGGATCTGTCCGGAGAAAAAGGCAAGATTGTTTACAACGATTCCCTGTGAGTAGGGGCCGATCGCGGCGGGGGCGTGTTTGGTTTCGACATAGTTTAGCATGTGTGGGTTACCTCCTGTTTGTGATTCTATTTGTTGATATCGACATAGCTGTAAAGCGTGTATTTTGAAATACCGAAGTATTTTGCGACCTTGTCGCCGGATTTTGTGATGAGAAACGCGCCGGCGTCGTTTAAGTAGTTGATCGCGCGTATTTTTTCCTCCTTGTTCATAAGCGGAGCCGGGACGCCCACGAGGTCGACGGCCTGTTCAATGAGCTGATCCAACAGCTGGCTGACGTCTGTCGTGATGCGGCGCGGCGGGGAGGAAAGGGGAGAGCTGCCCTGCGCGCAGCCGGTCAGGGAATGCAGGCTGGATTCGATGGTGAGCAGAGCGGTGATATCATAGTTGATCGCAAGGATATAGCTGGGCTCGCCGTCGTCGTCGCGGATATAGACCGTGCTGGATTTAAAGATTCTGCCGGTGTCCGTCTTTGTCAGATAAGCAAGCTGGTCGGACTGGATGCGGCGGCTGTTGCGCACGGCGTCGAGCACGACCTGCGAAGGGGCGTCCCCGATTTTGCGCCCGGTCAGATGGCCGTTTTCGATGTAGACGATGGACTGATCGGAGGTCTGTCTCAGGTCATGGATGACAACCTCGCAGGATTCGCCGAACTGGACGGCCAGGGCATGCGCGATCTGCTTTAACATTTCAAGTCTTGAATTTGCCATATGGTAGGTCTCCTCTGGATTTCTCCCATACAGTATAGCACAATTTTTTTAAGGCCGCAAAATTATTTTGCATTATGCGTGAAAAACCGTTCCCGTTTTTCCCTGAATCGCTTCCCGCGACTTTTCAAGCTGCGTGATGATGGCGGTACGCCCTGCGCCGGAGGCGGCAAAATCGACGGCCGCCTCCACCTTCGGCAGCATGGAGCCGGGCGCAAAGTGCCCCTCCGTGATGAGCTGCTTTGCCTGTTCCACCGAGAGCGCGTCGAGCCATTGCTCGTCCGGTTTGCCGAAGTTGACGGCGACCTTTTCCACGGCAGTTAAGATGATGAGGCTGTCCGCGTCCAGCTCCTTTGCTAAAAGGCAGCTCGCAAAGTCCTTGTCGATCACGGCGCTGGCGCCCTTTAAGTGGTTGCCCCTGCGCACGACCGGAATGCCGCCGCCCCCGCAGGCGATGACGAGGTTCCCGGCCTCGACCATCGTGCGGATGGTGCCGATCTCGATAATCTCCGCGGGCTTTGGCGAGGCGACGACGCGGCGGTAGCCGCGCCCGGCGTCCTCCTTCATCACGTAGTCGTATTTGCGTGCGACCTCCGCGGCCTCATCCTCGCTCATAAACTTGCCGATGGGCTTGGAGGGGGAGGAAAACGCGGGATCGTTCTCGTCCACCCGGATCTGGGTGATCATCGTGGCCACGGGCATGTCGGGAATATCCCGGTTCAAAAGCTCCTCGCGCAGGGCGTTCTGCAAATCGTAGCCGATATAAGCCTGACTCATGGCGACGCAGACGGAGAGCGGCGTGTTCGGCTGCGCCGCATCCTCGTGCGTGAGGGAGATCATGGCGTTGTTGATCATGCCGACCTGCGGGCCGTTGCCGTGCGCGACGACGACCTCGCAGCCCTCCTCGATGAGATCGACGATGGCGCGCGCCGTCGTTTTGACGGCGGCCATCTGCTCGGGAAGGGTGTTGCCGAGGGCGTTTCCGCCCAGGGCAATGACGATACGTTTTTTTCGGTTCATAGTCGTTCTCCTTTGCTTTATGCCTCAAAAATCCGCGCCGCGCCGCGCTCCTCAAGCTTCTTTAAAAGCTTTGCGGGGTCGTCGAATTTTGCGAGCAGGATCATGGCGGCGATGATATAAGGCTTGTAGCTCGCCTCCTTGTAGAGCGGGTCGCGGTAGCGGTCGAAGACGGAGGCGTCAACCTCGCCCGTCTCGCAGCTCACGCCGGT
>CAMTZV010000445.1 GCA_947086625.1 uncultured bacterium
CACGATATGTCGCTGGAGGAGCTGCGGGCCTTTCCCGGCGTGGGCAGGGTGAAGGCGATCCAGCTCAAATGTGCCGCGGAGCTCTCGCGCAGGATCGCGCAGGCAGACCGCAGGGACAGGCTGTGTCTCGCATACCCGCAGACGGTGGCCGCCTACTATATGGAGCGGCTTCGGCATGAGACGAGGGAGCAGCTTTTGCTCGCCATGTTCGACGCAAAATGCCATCTGCTCGGCGATACGCACATTGCCACGGGGAGCGCACGCTCCGTGCTTGCCTCGCCGCGGGACATTTTTCTGTGCGCGCTGCGGCAGCGGGCCGTGTTCATCATCCTGCTGCACAACCATCCGAGCGGAGACCCAAGCCCGAGCAGGGACGATGAGCAGCTCACACGGCGCGTCATGGAATGCGGGAAGCTTTTGGAGCTTGAGCTGTCCGACCACATCATCATCGGGGATAACAATTACTACAGCTTCCGGGAAAACAAACAGATTTTAGTTTAGGAGAGAACACTTATGAGCAGCAATGTATACGGAATTGACCTGGGAACCACAAATTTGAAGGTATTCTGCAAATCCACCGGAACGATCTTAAACGAGAAGAACACCGTTGCGATCGTAAACAAAAACCAGCTTTACGCCTACGGAGACGCGGCATACGCGATGTACGAGAAAGCGCCGGAGAGTATTCAGGTCTCGTTTCCCGTCGTGAGCGGCGTCATCGCGGAGTACAATTTTTTGCAGACGATGATCTTTGAATTTCTGGAGAAAAACACCAAGGGCAAGCTGCGGGGTGCAGAGTTCATTGTTGCCGTGCCCACCGATATCACGGAGGTGGAGAAAAAGGCGTTTTTCGATATGTTTTACAAGAGCAGGGTAAAGCCAAGGCTCGTGCAGGTGTGCGAGAAGCCCATCGCGGACGCAGTCGGGCTCGGGCTTGACGTCAACGAGCCCACGGGCGTAATGGTTGTCGATATCGGCGCGGACACGACGGAGATCTCGATCATCTCACTGGGCGGGCTTGTATTGAGCAGCCTGCTGCACTTTGGCGGCAACCAGCTCGACGCGTCGATCATTTCCTACGTGCGCAAAAACAGCAACCTGCTCATCGGGCAGAAGACCGCCTGTGCGCTCAAGGAGACGATCGGCTGTGCACTCCCCGGCAGTGAGGAAAAGATGGCAATCGTCGGGCGTGATGTCGTCAGCGGCCTTCCGATCGAGATGGAGATCACGGCGGCCCAGGTTCACGAGGCGATGCAGACCGACCTGAACGATATATGCGGCTCGATCAAGATGACGCTGGAGCATACGCCGCCGGAGCTGGCGCGCGATATCATCCACGCGGGCATCTATATGACCGGCGGCTCCTCGCGCATTGCAAAGCTCGACGAGCTCTTTGCCGACACGACCGGCATCCGGGTCAACACATGCGAGGATCCGGAGGAATGCGTTGCCAGAGGGCTTGTCAAGCTCGTGAGCGACACGAAATTCAGGCACCTTGCGTACACGCTCAAGGAAAAGATTTATATATAGGATTTCTATATAGAAGAATAGCAGAGGATTTGAGGTAACAATGGCGCGTGTAAGACGGAAAAACAAAAAAAATATTCCCGCAAAATATATACTGCTTGCACTGACGTGCGTCTGCTTTCTGCTCATGGTCGGCAGCTTCACCCTCGGCTGGACGTCCGGCCCGGTGGGGACGGCGGCGAGCTACGTGTTTATCCCGATGCAGCAGGGGCTTACAACAGTCGGAAACTGGATCTCGGATAAGACAAAGGAGCTGGCGCAGCTGCGGAACGTCATGCAGGAGAACGAGACGCTGAAATCAAAGGTCGATTCACTCACGGAGGAGCTCAACGCCTTAAAGCTCTCGCAGTACGACACCGAGGATCTGCGCGAGCTGGCGGAGCTTGAGCGGACCTATTCCGAGTACAACAAGCTCCCCGCCAGCGTCATCAGCAAGGACCCGGGCAACTGGTTTGACACCTTTTTAATCGACAAAGGGGAAAAAGACGGCGTCGCCGAAGGCATGAATGTGATTACCGGAAGCGGACTGGCGGGTATCGTCACCGAGACCGGGCCAAACTATGCGAAGGTGCGCGCGATCGTGGACGACATGAGCAGCGTCAGCGGCATGGTGCTCTCCACCTCCGACTACTGCATCGTAAAGGGCGATCTGCAGATGATGGACGAGCGGCAGATGATTACGTTTTCAAGCTTAAAGGACACAAAAAACAAGGTAGCCGTGGGAGATCAGGTCGTGACCTCCTACATCAGCCCCGACTATGTGCAGGGGCTTCTGATCGGATACATCAGCGAGATACATGTCAATTCCAACAACCTGACGAAATCCGGCCTGATCACGCCGGTCGTAGACTTCGAACATATCAAGCATGTGCTTGTGATCACCGATTTAAAGACCACGACGGGAACCGTGGAGAAAGAGTAGGGTTTTATGCTCCGCAAGATTACGGTATTTTTTATCGTGCTCGTCTGCTTCCTTTTGCAGACGACGCTGTTTCAGTCAATTTCATTTCTGACCGTTGCGCCGAATCTGCTCATCATCGTAACCGCCTCGTTCGGTTTTATGAGAGGGAAGAAGGAGGGCATGTACATCGGTTTTTTGTGCGGGAGCTGTCTCGATATCTTCTTCGCGCATGTGCTGGGCGGCTATGCGCTGCTTTTCATGTACATCGGATACCTCAACGGGTTTTTCCGGAAGCTGTTTTTTCCCGAGGATTTCAAGCTTCCGATGGTGCTCGTGGCGGCGAGCGATTTTGTGTATAATTTTGCCATTTACTTCTTCCTGTTTCTGT
>CAMTZV010000446.1 GCA_947086625.1 uncultured bacterium
CGACGATCATCTCCTGCTTCTCAAACTGGTGGATGCGGTAAACGCCCCGCTCCTCAATGCCGTGCGCGCCCTTTTCTTTGCGGAAGCACGGCGAATAGCTCGTCAGCGTGTAGGGCAGCTTTTCCTCCTCGTTGATCGTGTCGATAAACTTGCCGATCATCGAGTGCTCGGACGTGCCGATCAGATAGAGATCCTCGCCCTCAATCTTGTACATCATCGCGTCCATCTCCTCGAAGCTCATGACGCCGGTCACGACGTTGCTGCGGATCATAAACGGCGGCACGCAGTAGGTAAAGCCCCGATCGATCATGAAATCTCTTGCGTAGGAGATGACCGCGGAGTGCAGCCTTGCGATATCCCCCATGAGATAGTAAAAGCCGTTGCCCGCGACCTTTCCCGCCGCGTCTAAATCGATACCGTCAAAGCGGCTCATAATATCGGTATGATAAGGAATTTCAAAATCGGGAACGACCGGCTCGCCGAACTTCTCGATCTCCACGTTGCACGAGTCGTCCTCTCCGATGGGCACGCTCGGGTCGATGATGTTCGGAATGAGCATCATGTCCTTCGTCACCTGCTCGGCGTACGTTTTCTCCTGCTCCTCAAGCTCGGATAAGCGCACCGCAAACTCCGCGACCTGTGCCTTTATACTTTCCGCTTCCTCCTTTTTGCCCTCCTTCATCAGACCGCCGATCTGCCTGGAGAGCTGGTTGCGCTTCGCGCGCAGATCGTCCGCCTCCTGCTTCGCGGCGCGGGATTTCGCGTCAAGCTCGATGACCTCGTCCACGAGCGGAAGCTTTTTATCCTGAAATTTTTTCCTGATATTTTCCTTTACCGCCTCCGGGTTTTCCCGTAAAAATTTAATGTCAATCATGGCTCTCCCTCTTTAATCCAACGGATATTTGTCTGTCAGCTCCTTCACGATCGCCTTCGCCGCGGAAATCGCGCCCTCGCCCTCCTTGATGAGCATGGCGATCGCCTCCGCGATTTTGTCCATATCGTCCGTGTTCATGCCGCGGCTTGTGACGGAAGGCGTTCCGATGCGGATGCCGCTCGTCACGAACGGCTTCTGCGGGTCGTTCGGGATCGTGTTCTTGTTGGCGGTGATGTTCGCCTCGTCCATAAGCTTCTCGACCGCTTTTCCGGTCAGGCCAAACGGCGTCAGATCAATGAGCATGAGATGATTGTCCGTGCCGTCGGAGACGATCTTGATGCCGCGGGACTGTAAGCCCCTGCAAAGCGCCTGCGCGTTGTCGACGATGCCCTGCTGGTATTCCTTAAAGGAGGGCTGCAATGCCTCCTGGAAGCATACCGCCTTCGCCGCGATGACGTGCATCAGCGGGCCGCCCTGTGTGCCGGGGAATACCGCTTTATTAAATTTAAATTTATCAGCCGTCTCCTGCTTTCCGCACAGGATCATGCCGCCGCGGGGCCCGCGCAGCGTCTTGTGCGTCGTCGTCGTCACGACGTCCGCGTAGGGAATCGGGCTCGGGTGAAGCCCCGCCGCCACAAGACCCGCGATGTGCGCCATATCCACAAAGAGGATCGCGCCGACCTCATCCGCGATCTCGCGGAATTTTTTGAAATCGATCGTGCGCGCGTAAGCGGATGCGCCCGCGATAATCATCTTCGGCTTACACTCCTTCGCGATCGCGAGCACGTTGTCGTAGTCGATCACGCCCGCGTCGTTCACGCCGTAGGGCACGATGTTAAAATATGTCCCGGAGAAATTGACCGGGCTTCCGTGCGTCAGATGCCCGCCGTGGTCGAGGTTCATGCCCATCACGGTGTCGCCGGGCTCCAGGCAAGCAAACTGCACCGCCATGTTTGCCTGCGCGCCGGAGTGGGGCTGTACATTGACGTACTCCGCGCCGAAAAGCTTTTTCGCGCGCTCCCTTGCGAGCTCCTCCACCACGTCCACGCAGTCACAGCCGCCGTAATAGCGGTGCCCGGGGTACCCTTCCGCGTATTTGTTCGTCATAACGCTGCCCATCGCGGACATGACCGCATGGCTCACCCAGTTCTCGGATGCAATCAGCTCGATATGGCTGTTCTGCCGGTCACTCTCCGCCTGAATCGCCGCCGCTACCTCGGGGTCAACGGCGCGAATATCCTCCATTGTGTACATATGATTCTCCTTTCATTCCAATACAGGGCAATCGGTGCATCACCGGTTGCCCTCTTTCGTTTCAATTATTTTTTCTTACTGCTCTTGCCGGCCTTCGCAAAGTGCAGGCGCATCTCATACCACAGGTTCGTGGAAATGCAGACGGATGAGAACAGTCCGGCCACGATACCTACCATCAGTGGCAGCGAGAAGTCCTTGATCGACGCCACGCCCATAATATAGAGCAGCAGCACCATGACAAGCGTCGTCACCGACGTGTTGATCGAGCGCGACAGCGTCTGCGTCACGCTGGCATCGGAAATCTCCGCAAGCTCCTCTTTGTAGACGCGCGCACGCCCGTGCAGGTTCTCGCGCACACGGTCGAACACGACGATCGTGTCGTTGATGGAATAACCCAAAATCGTCAGCATAACCGCGATAAACGTCGAGCCGACGGAGATGCGCACGAGCGCATAGCTCGCCAGCACGAGCAGGATATCGTGAATGAGCGCGATGACCGCCGCGGACGCAAAGCGGATATCCTGAAAGCGGAATGCAATATAAATCATGATTAAGATGACCGCGATAATAACCGCAATCACCGCGTCGCTCGTCATCTCGGAGCTGATCGTGGAGCTGATTGTCTGCGATGAAATCAGATTTTCATCCACGCCGTACTTGTCCACAAACGCCTTATTGAACCGT
>CAMTZV010000447.1 GCA_947086625.1 uncultured bacterium
ACGATCGCCACGTCGGGCGTGATCTCGAAGTCCGCGATGGGGTATTTGATGCGGTCCTGATAGTTGGTGATGATGGAGAACGCAGTTACCTCGGTCGCGGTGCCGGACGTGGAGGAAATCGCGCAGAAGTGCGCTTTTGTGCGCAGCTTCGGCAGGCCGAATACCTTGCACATATCCTCGAACGTGCAGTCGGGATACTCGTACTTGATCCACATTGCCTTTGCGGCGTCGATCGGTGAGCCGCCGCCCATCGCCACGATCCAGTCGGGCTCAAATTTTGCCATCGCCTCGGCGCCCTTCATGACCGTCTCAACGGACGGGTCGGGCTCGATGCCCTCGAATACCTCAACCTCCATGCCGGCTTCCTTTAAGTAGCCAATCGCACGGTCTAAAAAGCCGAAGCGCTTCATGGAGCCGCCGCCTACGCAGATCATTGCGCGCTTGCCGTCAAATGTCTTTAATGCCTCCAGAGCGCCTTTTCCGTGATATAAGTCTCTGGGAAGTGTAAATCTTGCCATTGGAATCATCCTCCTGTATATAAGTGTGGAATGAATGTCCTGGGAGCGTATGTATCTTACCCCAATCGTTCATATTTTGTTGTTGTTAAAAGTTTAACATACTTTTGCGGCAGTGGCAACCGATGAATCTGATAAAATAAAATTATTTTTGGAATAGCGTTACTTTTCCGCGTTCCGTATCGTGTTAATAGAAGAAAGACAAATGGAGGAGGTGAAGAAAATGGACACCGTAAAGGATGTGCGCGAGGCGGTCGAAAAATACAGCGATATGCTCTACCGGATCTGTATTGTCATACTCTGCAACGAGCAGGATGCGCAGGACGCCGTTCAGGATACCTTTTGCCGGTATTTAGAGAAGAAACCGGTTTTTCGCGAAGCGGAGCACGAAAAAGCGTGGCTCATTCGGGTGGCAGCCAATATCTGCCGCGACATGCAGCGCTTTCGGCTCAGACACCCGAAGGTGTCGATCGACGAGGTGGAAAACACGCTTGCAGGGCCGGAGCAAAGAGAAACGCTGCGGGAGCTTCTCGAGCTGCCGGTAAAGCAGAAAACAGCCATTTATCTGCACTATGTGGAAGGGTATTCGGTCAAAGAGACGGCAGATATCATGGGGATTACGGAGGGCGCGGTAAAGATGCGTCTGCGGCGCGGCAGAGAGCAGATGCGGAGTATTTTAAGTAAGGAGGGAGTATAACAGATGAACGAAAAGGATATAAGAGAGACGATGGAACAGATTTATCTCCCGGAACAGGTAAAGGAGGAAATGACGATGCGTATTCAGGAGCGGTTGGAGAGCAAAGCGGGAAAGGCGAAAAAACGGGGGAAGAGGGCGGCTGCGGTGGCCGTGGCTGCGCTGGCGGTGTGCATACTCGGCATTCCGGCACAGGCGATGGTGCGCAGTCTTGTGGAAGCGCGGATGGAGCGAATCCCGAAGGAGGAAATTCAGGCTGTGAGCGATATGGTGCAGTCCCAGGATGCAGAGGCGGACACCTTCTCAAGGCCGTATTCCGAGAAAGAGCGGGCGCGCATGAGAGAGCTTCGGCAGGCATATGAAAACGGCACATTCCCCGAGAGGGAGATCGTGCAGCTGGAGAACGCGAAAGAGGCAGCGGCAGGAACGCTTCGCTACGATCAGACTGCAGGCATGTTTTACCTGCCGGATCGGCAGCTGACAGACGAAGAGCTGTTAGAGATCATTGATTTCCAGACCAGGACGGACTATGCGCTCACGCAAAATGAGGCGGCAAAAGAGGCGCGTGAGGCGTTTGTGCAGGAGCAGGCACAGCTGGCGGAGCAGGTGGAAGCCGTCGGCGGGATCAGCGAGGAGGAAGCGGTAAAAATCGCGGAAAGCTGTATGAAAGCCGAGCTTGGCGCGGAGGCGGAAGGGAAGGACGATGTGGATGTACTTCTGGTAGATACCTGCGAGACGGATCGCGCGTATGAGACGGACATGATATATGTCGTTTCCTTTGAAAACGTCAATGACAGATCGACTTATACATGTGAGATCGATGTAGCAAACGGAAGCGTTCTGGGCGCACGGGAGCACAGACCGTAGGATATGGGCTTTTATGAGGGCGGTCGCCACGGAAGGTGTGGCGGCTGCCTTTCGTATTGGCCATTCTTCGAGGACAATGACAGAGAGAAAACATATGAATTGGTGAGAGTAGATGCCGTGGTGTCTAATCCACTCTACTCTCAGAAGTGGAATCCGGCAGATGCAGAATTTGCCCCGAGATTTAAGGAATATGGAGTTGCGCCCAAGGCAAAGGCAGATTTGGCATTCCTTCTGCATGATCTGTACCATCTGGAAGAAGATGGCATCATGACAATAGTACTTTTGCACGGCGTTTTGTTTAGAGGCGGCGAAGAAGGTAAGATTTGTGAGAATCTAATTGAGAAGAATAGGATTGACACGATTATTGGTCTGCCGGAAAAGTTATTTTTTGGTACGGGTATTAAGACCATTATCATGGTATTGAAGAAACAGAGGCCAACTACGGATGTTCTGATTATAGATGCGTCCAAGGGTTATGTTAAGGACGGAAAAAATAATAGACTCCGTGCATGCGACATAAAAAAGATTGTTGATACTATTAGGACACGGTCTGCTCAGGATAAATATTCGGCGGTTGTAAGCAAAGAAAAGATTATCGAGAATGGGTATAATCTTAGTCTGGCTCGATACGTTGACTCATCTGAAGAGCCTGAAACGTGGGATATACAAGGGAAGCTACTGTACCAATGGGAATTTCCTTTCTTCGGATGTGGTGGTCATGGATCTGGACAATGA
>CAMTZV010000448.1 GCA_947086625.1 uncultured bacterium
AAAAGCCGCAGGAAATCCCCGCGCTCTTTCATAACGTCATTCATGGACAGATCGACATAGGCCAGTGCAAGCAGCTGTCCGTCCGCATCCAGAACCGGAGCCGCCGCCGTGCAAAGCCACCCGTATTCCTCATAGTTCGTGATGTATACCGGAAAATCGTAATCCCCGGCCTCGATCAGCGCGCGGATTTCCGCAACCAGCGGGCTGTCAAAGGTGCCGGGGGCGCACGCCTCGGTTTTTAACGCCCCGTCCGCCAGATACATGGCAAAATCATGCTCCAGATCGGTGTCGCACACGTAGACCGACTCCGCCTCGGACGTGCGCGCCAGCGTCTGCAAAACCGCGAGCAGCGAGCGGTACTCCTCCATCTCCCCGATCGGCGCAAACACCTCGTAGTAGCGCGCCCAGTCGTCCTCGCCGTAGCCGTCAAAATCCGGCCCGGGCGTTTCGAGAGCCTGCGCAAAGCAGCTTCGCGCCGCCTCCTTCACCGCCGCGACCTCGTCTGCGTCCACCATCACCGCCGTCGTGCGCGCCTCCGAGCGCGCCCGGTCCTTAAAGTGGGCGTCAAAGCTCGCCGCGTAGACGCGGTAGCTGATGAGGGCGGCAGCCGCCAGCACGGCGATGGCGATCAGACTGACCATCAGAATCGTCTTTTTATTCAGTGATAATTTTTTTCGCACGCGCCTTCCTCCTCTAAATCCACACAACCAGAGAGTTAAAGCCCTGATATTTCCGGTAAAAAAAGTCTTTTGCCATCTCCCGAATCATCTGCATGCCCATCGCGTCGAGATCCGGCTCGCCGCCCGAAGCTTCCTCACCCATGCCAAACGGGTTAAAGCTTTTTGCGCTGTCGCGGATGTGCAGCTCGAAATCCTTATTTTCCAGCGCGATCAGCGTAACCTGTATGTAGCCGTCCCCGCTCTCCCCGAAGCCGTGGGCGATGATCGCCGCACAGATTTCCTCGACCGTCATCGTCACAAAATACTGCTGCTCGCCCGACGCCTCAAAGCGTGCGCAGAACTGCTCCACCTCGTCCATGAGCGGGGAGAGATCCTCGTTGCGGCTTGTGATCGTCCGCTGACAGACCCGCTCCGGCGATATCCCGGCCTCCTTCTCGCCAAAACGCAGCTTCCAGAGGAAAAACACCAGCAGCGTCAGCGCCTCCGTCAGTGGAAACAGCCACCAGAAATACGACACGTCAAGCAGAAGGAAGAGGAACGTGGCAGGCAGCAGCACGATCGCGCCCCGCAGGTTTGCAAGCGCATAGGCGTTCTTCTCTCTGCCGCACGCCTGATAGTAGCCCTCCAAAAGCACGTTGACTCCCGCAAAGAGCGCCGCCGCACAGTAGATGCGAAGCGCACGCACGCCAAGCGCCAGCTCTGGCGCGCCGTGAAGCCCGAACAGGGCGCACAGCGTCTGCGGAAAGAGGAAAAAGAAGCCCGCCACAAGCGCCCCGACCGCAGACGTCCAGACAAGCGTCAGCCGAAGCGTGCGCTTTTCGCCCGCCCGGTTCTGCTCGCCGACATACGTGCCCACAAGCGGCGTCATCGCCTTTCTCGCCCCCTCGTACAGATACAATATGAGATAGGAGGCGTTTTGGAGCATGTCGAACACCGCTACCTCCAGCGCACCCGCCATGCGAAGCAGCAGGTTGTTCGCGACGAGCAGGAAAAGAAACTGGAAAATGTACGTAATGCCGACCGCAAAGCCGGTGCGAAAGCAGTCCCACACCTCGCGCACGTCCGATTTTACAGGGCGCACGTGCAGAAAATGCTCCTTCGACACATACGCCGGAATGTACATCACATCCACGACGAGCATTCCCGTGACCGTCGCGACCGCCGCGCCGAGAACGCCCAGATCAAGCACGAGCACGAGCAGGACGTTTAAGGCGATGTCCACGGCGTTCGCCGCGATAAAGCCCGCCCCGGCCAGCTTCTGGCAGCCGTCGCTGATCAGAAAGGAGTTGCCCATGTACGCCAGGAAAAACGCCGGCGCGCCCGCCAGGATGATGCCCCCGTAAATCCTGCACGACGCAAACAAAACGCCGTCCGCCGGTGTCGTCCCAAGCAGCGCCAGCACCTGCGTAAGAAAGAGGTTTCCAAACACCGCGATACACAGGCTGATCAAAAGCCCCGCGCGCATCACGCGGTTGAAGCAGTCCGTAGCCTCTCTCTGCCTGCCGGCGCCCATGAGCTTTGCGAAGCGGATGGAGCCGCCCTGCCCGAGGCTGTGCATAAAGATGTTGAGCACCATATAAATCGGCAGGCAGATGCTGATCGTTGCCAGTCCCGTCACGCCCATGCGCTGCCCGACGACGACCGCGTCCGCGATGTCCGCGAGCGCAAGCCCCACCGAGGAGATCAGTGCCGGCGTCCAAAGCCGCCACAATATTTTTCCGGTAAACCGGTCTTCCTGTTCCGTCATCTTCATCGTTTTCTGTCCGCTCTCCACAATTCGTTCATTCGGACCGGGGCGAGCCGCCGCTTCATGCTCCGCAGCCCCTCCCGTCCGAGATCCTCCTCCATATTGATAAAACAAACGCCCGCGCCCCTGCTCAAAAAAAAGCTCCGCTGAACGTAATAGCCAAGGCCCGGCGCATCTGCCGCCGCTTTTGCCAGAAACAGATCGTGCGTGTCACCTGTCAGCGGATAGCCCGCCGCCACACCCGCCGGTTCGCCGTCCGCAAACACGACGATCCCTTCGATGCCGAGCGCCCTTCGGTTTGCAAGCGCGTGCGCATCGACCGCACACACCTCCCTCGCCCAGCCCGTGCCGCGCTTTTCCTCCCAACGCCGCAGTACC
>CAMTZV010000449.1 GCA_947086625.1 uncultured bacterium
GCTTGGCTTCCACACGTGCGTCCTGCCGAAGGTCTGTCTTGAGACGGTCGGGAGGGTGGAGGGCATTCATCTGATCGGCGTGGCAAATGTGAGAGAGGCGATGGAGGTGTGCTAAAAGCACTGCAAAATCAGCCAGACATTGTCAAAATTTTTCTCTATTAAATCCTGTTTTCGGATGTAGAAGTAAATGCTCCCGCAGTCGCCGAACATCAGCTCGTAGCCGTCCTTTTCCACGGTAGACATCTGAAAGAGCAGCGTCCACGCCTCGCTTTGCGCGAGCAGCGATTCGCGCTGTTCGTCCGTAAATTCAGTGACATCGCCGCAGTAGATGCCCGCCGCGATCTCGGCGCACTGAAAGAGCATATCCCCCTGCACGAGATTCGCGTAGCCTAACAGCTTGGAGCATTCCGTGTTGTCCTGCATTTCGCAGCCATAGATGATCCGCTCCTCGTCGTAGCAGTCCCACTCCACGTCCGTGTGCCGCTCGGCGGCCTCCCCGTAGTCCGGCAGGTTCATCTGGCTGGAAAATTTCAGGGCAAATTCCGGTATGCGATAGTCCTGCGCGAGATCCGCCGGGAAATCGACGGGCGAGAGATCATGTGTGTCTTCGATATAATATACCCGGGCGCAGCCCTGATCCTTCGGGTCAAAGCCCCATTTCATCGTGCAAAGCTCATAGAAAAAGTACAGCATGCCCGTGTGCGGCAGCATGTTGTCCGTGTCAAAATCGGCGATCTCCTCGAGATTGAACTGCGCGAGAAAGGAGAGCGGCCGGTTTGCGATTTCCTCATCCAGGTAATCGGCGCCCTCGTAGTAAGGCCACGCAAAATTTGCGGGCAGATGCGGCTTTCCGCCGAATTTGCTCGTTCCAGGGGGTAAGGGTGTCTCTGCGGGCGCATAATCGGCGGCAACTGCCGTCTTTTTTAATTTGTCAAATAATGTGATGTACGCTTCTGTCGTCATAAAAATCTCCTTTGTGGCTATGTGTAAATTGCGGTTCATACCCATTATAACATATCTGCGGGCAGATTGTAACGATTCAGTTTGCAGCCAGTGCGCGTTCCCGGGGCGTGAAAAGTAACCTTACAGCCGATGGCTGAACTGCTGCCTTAAATTTGAGAATTGCGGTTGACAAAGTGAAACTATCGTGGTAGTATGATATAAACTACTGTAGTCTTATAAATAAAATCAGATGATCTGAGTGAGAAATGAGGTGATGCATATGAGCCTGTTACAGATGAGCGTGAGCGGGGCGGTGCTGATCGCAGTGATCGCAGTTGTGCGTGAGGCTGCAATCCACCGGCTGCCAAAGCGGGTGTTTGTATTGCTCTGGGGCGTTGTGCTTTTGCGGCTGCTGGCGCCGTTTTCCATCCCCGCACGGACGAGTGTGTACTCGTATGTGCCGACGGAATTTTCTGTGGGAGGTGCTGCGATTACAGGGGATCCCGGCGGTCTTTTGAAGGAAGGGACGGTCGGGGAAGGCGGCGCGCTGCGGGCATCGGGGGCAGGGACCGGGGAGCCGGAGGCGCGCGGCCCGCTGGCGTATCCGGTGCGTGACATCGTGTGGCTGGCCGGCGTGCTGGTTTTTGCCGCGGTCTTTTTTGTCTGCTATGTGCGCTGCCGGAGAGAATTTGGGATGTCGCTGCCTGTCCGCAATGCGTTTGCCGCGCGTTGGCGGGAGGAACACAGGCGGCTCAGGCCCATTGAGCTGCGGGAGTCGGACCGCATCGCGGCGCCGCTGACCTATGGCATTTTCCGTCCGGTGATCCTGCTGCCGGAACGGATGGACTGGGATGACGAGCGGGAGGCGTCCTGCGTCCTTTTGCATGAGTATATACACATCTGCCGGTTTGACACACTTTGGAAGCTGCTCGCGGCGGCGGCACTGTGTATCCACTGGTTCAACCCGATGGTTTGGGTGATGTACGCGCTGCTCAACAAGGATATCGAGCTCGCCTGCGACGAGTGCGTCGTGCAAAGGCTCGGAGGGGACGCGCGGGCGGCATATGCGCGGACGCTGATCGCGATGGAGGAAAAAAAGAGCGGGCTGATGCCGCTTTACAACAATTTCAGCAGAAATGCGCTGGAAGAAAGGATTCGGGAAATTATGAGAGCGAAAAAAATAACGGCCGGACTTGTGATCGTAAGCGTGGCGCTTGTCGCTTTGGTTGCGGGCGTGTTTGCGACCTCGGCGAAGGCTGAAAACGGAGAAGAGACAGCGCCGCAGACGCCGGCAGACGCGGCCGGACAGGACGCACCGGAGGATGATGGAGCGGCGGATCTGCCAGGAGACGGAAGCAGGCCGGAGGCTGATGAAGCGGCGAATCTGCCAGGTGACGGAAGCGGGAAGAAGGACGATGGAGCAGAGGATGCGGTTGGCGACGGAAGCGGAGAAAAGAGCGGTATGCCGGCGGATGCGCACGATGGAGACGGGCAAAAGAGCGATGCCGCGGATTCATCCGGCGACGGTGATGCGATTTTTGCTTCGGATAAGCTTTCTGTCTATTTTATCAAGTCTTTTGACGGAAAAACGGTCGCGTTTGACGAGGCAGAGTGGGTGCAGGTTCAAAGTGCGCGCTCGGATGCGCTCGGGATCACAGAGGACGACGCTCCCTCGGGCTTTTCGATCTACAATGAGGAGACGCGGATCGAAAAGCTTCCGGTAGCAGAGGACTGCAGTTACACGATTTTGGACTGGGAGGCGGGCTATGTGCCAAAGGAGCTTACGGCGGAGGAATTTCAGCAGGTATTGGCGGAGCGCATGGAGTTTTTGAATCCCGGCGATCCTGC
>CAMTZV010000450.1 GCA_947086625.1 uncultured bacterium
TCAGAATCGGATTTTTCAGGGAAACCCCTGCAAGACATACGCCTGTATTCATCAGATTTCCACCTCCTTCGCACGAAATACCGGACCCTCGGTGCAGATGCGCTTGTTGTTCACATGGGTGTGCGCATCCTTCTTTGTACTTTTGCACACGCATCCGAGGCACGCGCCGACGCCGCACGCCATGCGTTCCTCCAGAGAGATCCAGCACTCGATCCCGCGCGCTGCCCCAAACTCCTTGACGGCGCGCAGCATCGGCAGCGGGCCGCACGCGTAAACGATCTGTGCGTCAAGCCCCAGCGCCGCAACCGCGTCCAGCACGTTTCCCCTCGTTCCGAAGCTCCCGTCCTCCGTCGCTATGTAGACATTTCCGTGCTTTTCAAACTCCTCCACGAGAAAGCGCTCGTCGCGAAAGCCCAGCACGATGTTCTTCTCCCCCTCCAGCTCCTTTGCAAGCTGCAGCAGCGGCGGAATACCGATGCCTCCGCCCAACAGCAGCGCCGGCCTGCTCTTCTTCGGGTAGCCGTTGCCAAGCGGCCCCAGCACGCGAAGCTGCTCTCCGGTGTGATAGCCGCAAAACTCCGCCGTCCCCTTTCCGGCAATGCGGTACACGAGACGGATCGCGCAGTCCGCGCGGTCGATCTCGCAAATACTGATCGGACGGGGAAGCAGCCTGCTCCCGTCCAGACAGTAGAGCGCCACAAACTGTCCGGGCTTTGCAAACCGCGCAATCTCGGTGTGGAGCCACATACTGTAAATATCTGTCGCGATCTCCTCCTGACGGATGATGATCGCATCCTCGTAAAACCTGTCTGTCATGAAATTCTCCTGTTCAAAAAATTTCGTTACGATTCACGGCCCGGGAGCCGCTCATAGTAACGGTTCGGGGCGATTTGCCTAAGCCCCTAACGCTCCCGCGATATCGGCGATCATATCCTCCACCGCCATGCGCGACGCATCCGCGTAATTTTCCGGCGTGATGCCCCGCTCCTTATATTTGTCCTGCCGGTACGCCGCGATGATCCCGCGCGAGGAATTGACGATCGCGCCGAGGCCGTCTTTGTTAAAAAAGTGCACCAGATCCCTGCCCTGGCCGCCCTGCGCGCCGTAGCCCGGCACTAAAATAAACGCTTTTGGCATGATCTTCCGCAGAACCCTGCCCTGCTCGGGGTAGGTTGCCCCCACCACCGCGCCTATGTAGCTGTAGGAATCGCCCATGCACGAGGCGCCCCACTCGGCCACCTTTTCGCCCACAAGCTCATACAGCGGCCTGCCGTCGATCAGCCGGTCCTGAAACTCCCCGCTTGAGGGGTTCGACGTCTTTACGAGCAAAAACAATCCCTTTTTCTCTTCCTTACACACGTCGATAAAGGGCTTCACGCCGTCGATCCCGAAGTAGGGGTTTACGGTGACAAAATCCTCGTTGAACGTCCGGTAAGCCTTGCTTCCGATCTGCACCCTTCCGAGGTGCCCGGCGGCATAAGCCGCGGAGGTCGAACCGATATCGCCGCGCTTGACGTCCCCGATCACGACCAGCCCCTTCTCGTGGCAGTAGTCGACGGTTTTCTGAAACGCCTTTAAGCCCTCCACGCCAAACTGCTCATACATCGCGATCTGCGGCTTCACTGCCGGGATCAGGTCATACACCGCATCGACGATACCCTTATTGTACTGCCAGATCGCCTCCGCCGCGCCCTCCGGCGTCTCGCCAAACTGCGCGAACGCCGCATCCTTTATCATCTCCGGCACATACGAGAGCATCGGATCCAGGCCCACCACGACGGGGGCGTTTGTCTTTTTAATTTTTTCTGTCAACGCATTTATCATCTGTCTTTTTCCTCTTCCTTATATTCATAGGCCACTTCGCCGCTGATCAGCGTAAACATGACGCGCCCGCGCACCTTTCTGCCGTGGAACGGTGTGTTTTTGCTCTTCGAGACAAAGGTATGCTTGTCAATCGTATACGATGCCTCCGGGTCGAAGATGACAAGATCCGCCGCCTTTCCCTCCGCGATCTCGCCCGCGTCAAGCCGCAGGATCCTTGCGGGGTTGTAGCTCATCTTTTCCGCCATCTGCAAAGGGGTGAGCACCTTCTTTTCCACAAGCTCGGTGTAGGTGAGTGCCGCCGCCGTCTCAAGCCCGACGATTCCAAAGGGCGCTTCCCGCATCCCCTTGTTTTTGTCGTCCGCGGTGTGGGGCGCGTGGTCGGTGGCAATGCAGTCGATCGTGCCGTCGCGCAGGCCCTCGATCAGCGCATCCCGGTCCTCCCTCGTGCGCAGCGGCGGGTTCATCTTGTAGTTTACCATGTCAAGCCCCTCCCGGTTCATCGGGCTCGCGGAGAGCGTCGGCGTCTCCTGCCCTTCGCCCTGCGCATTTTTTGACCACGGCGCATCCGGTATATCATCCGAGGTCAGCGTAAAGTGATGCGGACACACCTCGGCAGTCAGTGCGCTTCCCGTCTGCTTTGCCAGGCGAAGCATGTGCACGACCTCCTTTGTGGAACAGTGGCACAGATGCAGTCTCGCGCCCGCCTCCGTCGCCAGCAGATAATCCCGCGAGGCAATGACGTTTTCCACCGTATTGTGGATGCCCGGAAGCCCAAGGCGCACACAGTTTTCGTCTTCATTGATAATGCCGTTTCCCATCAGCGTCTTTTCCTCGCAGTGGTCGAGCAGCGGAAGATCAAGGCGCGCCAGCTCATGCAGCGCGTCCCAGCACAGCTTCGTGCTCGCCACCGACTTTCCGTCCTCGCTGATGGCGGGACACCCGGCTTTTACCATCCCCTCA
>CAMTZV010000451.1 GCA_947086625.1 uncultured bacterium
TATTAGAAGCTTTTTTCTTCTTACGAGTCTTAAGTCCAAGAGCAGGCTTGCCCCAGGGGGTGCAGGGCCCGGGACGTCCGATAGGCGCTCTGCCCTCGCCGCCGCCGTGCGGATGGTCGTTCGGGTTCATAACAGAACCGCGGACAGTGGGCCGGATGCCCATGTGGCGCTTGCGTCCCGCCTTACCGATCTTGATGAGGCTGTGGTCGCCGTTGCCGACTACTCCGATCGTCGCTCTGCAGTTCATAGGAACCATTCTCATCTCGCCGGAGGGAAGACGAAGCGTTGCATACTTTCCTTCCTTTGCCATGAGCTGTGCGCTCATGCCCGCGGAGCGTACCATCTGGCCGCCCTTTCCGGCGTATAACTCAATGTTGTGCACCTGCGTACCGATCGGGATATACTCGAGCGGCAGACAGTTTCCGATGCGGATCTCCGCCGTCGGGCCGTTCATGACGGTCATGCCGTCGGTCAGTCCCTCCGGAGCGATGATATATGCTTTCTCGCCGTCTACGTAGCAGATCAGCGCGATGTTTGCGGTGCGGTTCGGATCGTACTCGATGCCGATGACCTTTGCAGGTACTCCGTCCTTATTCCTCTTAAAATCTACCAGTCTGTATTTTCTTTTATTTCCACCGCCCTGATGTCTCACCGTGATCTTGCCCTGGTTGTTGCGTCCCGAGTGCTTGGGCAGCGCTACGAGCAGCGACTTCTCAGGGGTCTTTTTTGTAATTTCAGAGAAATCAGATCCAGTCATGTTTCTTCTGGAAGGTGTATAGGGATTATAGGTCTTAATTCCCATGATTGTTCTCCTTTCAAACTCTTGTTTTCCTTATCGCGTCCTGGCTGACGCACAGCTATGCGGATTTTATAATCCGCTGAAGATTTCGATATCGGCGCTGTCCTCGGTCAGCTGGACGATCGCTTTCTTTTTCTTTGCAGTCTTTCCGACTACCATGCCGCGGCGCTTCTTCTTGCCCTCAAGGTTCATCGTGTTTACCTTTGCGACCTTCGTGCCGTCGAACATTTTCTCGACTGCTTCCTTGATCATGGTCTTGTTTGCTTCCGGATGAACATAGAAGGTGTACTTCTTCTCAGCCATCGCGTTCATACTCTTCTCGGTCACTACCGGTGAGAGGATCACGTCATAATATTGTACGTTTGCCATTATGCATACACCTCCTCGATCGTCGCTACCGCATCCTTTGTCACTACAACGGTGCTGTACTTTAAGATGTCAAATACGTTGATGGTGTTCGTCTGCGCAACCTTTACGGCCGGGATGTTCCGTGCGCTTAAAACGATGTTCTGGTCGTTGTCGTTGATTACAACGAGCGCTTTTTCAACGTTTAAATTTTTCAGAACCTCTGCGAACTTCTTCGTCTTGATCTCGTCGAGCTTTAACTCGTCGAGCACAATCAGCTTGTTCTCCTGTACTCTGGATGTCAGCGCAGACTTTAACGCCGCGCGCTTTTCCTTCTTGTTGATCTTGAAGGAATAATCTCTCGGAACGGGTGCGAACACAACGCCGCCGCCGGTCCACTGGGGCGCTCTCGTAGAGCCCTGTCTTGCATGACCGGTTCCCTTCTGTCTCCAGGGCTTTCTTCCGCCGCCGCGAACCTCAGAACGGGTTCTTGCCTTCTGCGTACCCTGGCGGTTATTTGCAAGCTGCTGAACAACTGCCATGTGCACGAGATGCTCGTTCACTTCCACGCCAAAGACTGCGTCGTTTAAATCCAGCGTTCCAACTTCCTTGCCTTCCATATTATAAACAGCTACATTAGCCATTGTCTGGTTCCTCCTTTCCCAAATAAGCACTATTTACTCGTCTTTACAGTCTCTTTGATTGTTACCAGGCATTTCTTAGGGCCGGGAACGGATCCCTTCACTAAAAGCAGGTTATTTTCTGCGTCTACCTTTACGATCTCAAGGTTCTGTACCGTTACCTGTACGCTTCCCATGTGGCCGGGCATTCCTTTTCCCTTAAACACACGGCTCGGTGAGGAGCAGGCGCCGTTGGAACCCTGATGGCGGTGGAACTTGGAGCCGTGCGCCATCGGTCCTCTGTGCTGGCCCAGACGCTTGATCGCGCCCTGGAAGCCTTTACCCTTTGAAATTGCGGTGGCGTCAACCTTGTCGCCCTCTGCAAAGATGTCTGCCTTGATCTCGTCCGCCAGCTTGTAATCAGCCGCGTTGTCAAACTTAAACTCTCTCACAAACCGCTTGCCCGTAACGCCGGCCTTGTCAAAGTGTCCCTTCTCCGGCTTGTTAACGCCATGACGGCGGCGGATCTCCTTCTTGCCGTTTGCGTCCTTGTTGACAACCTTCTCCTTCTTGTCGACAAAACCAACCTGTACGGCGCAGTAGCCGTCGTTCTCCACGGTCTTTACCTGCGTAACGACACAGGGGCCTGCCTGTAATACCGTCACGGGAGTCAAAACTCCGTCCGTATTGAAGATCTGGGTCATTCCGACCTTTGTTGCTAAAATTGCTTTATTCATGTTATACCTCCTGCTGCGGCTTCTGCCGCGTTTCTACAGCGGAACGGCGATGCCGTTCATTCTAGAACGTAGCGATTGTGCTACAAACAACACGCGCGGTTTCCCGGCGTCAGGTTCTAGTATTCTACTTCATCTTGATATCGATGTTCACACCGGCGGGCATCTCCAGTCTGGATAACGCGTCCACCGTTTTCTGTGTGGGGGCAATGATATCAATGAGTCTCTTATGAGTCCTCTGCTCGAACTGCTCGCGGGAATCCTTGTACTTG